>JADFPW010000060.1 GCA_022562105.1 Planctomycetota bacterium | reverse complement strand
CCGGATCTGCGCTCGCCGGAAGAAGACGGTCGAGCTATTCATCGAATGGTTCAAAGCCAAGTGTGAGCGACACGCCCGCGTCTGGCATCGCGGGCTCGAGAACAACGCCACGCAGCTCACGGTGGCCATGTTGGCGTACCAGTTGCGGGTGCGATACCACTGCGGAAACGGCGGTACGAACGGAGCGATCCAGTGGATTCTCGACGCCATACAATTCCCGGCCGCTCTCACGCGAGCGTGAGCATGCTTGCCAGACGCCTACGACCGCTCACGGTCGTCTTGGGGTAGCGAGTGCTTGACCTTTCGCATGCTCACGCGAGCGTGGGCATGGCACCCGGCACCGGGCACCCGCCGGTCGCGAAAATCCGTGCCCAGCGGACTGCTTTCGCGGATGGTCCGGGCTGCCTCCCGCAAAAATCCTGCGCAATTATTGGGCTCGGCCGGCTTCTTGGGGAACACAACGGAGCAATAATACGATATACTAGTGGTGGTGCCCGCGGCGAGATGCGTCGGCTTTGGTCGGCGGGACCGTAGGCGGGCAGTTCTGGAGGAATGACCGTGCAAACGGGACGACAGGTCAGTTGGACGTGTCTGTTGGGCTTGGCGATGGCCGCCAATGCGTTGGGCCAGTCGCAGGACGGGCGGGCGCTGGATGCCAGTCTCGAAGTTTACTCTTCGGGTATCAATCCGGAGATTGAGGTGTTCGACTTCGGGGCCGCCAATCGGCTGGTCACGGGCAATGTGACGGGCGGGCGCAGTTTTCAGGGGTTCTCGCCGGTGGGCAGCGAGCGCAGTCTGATGATGGGCATCCCGTCGAGCAGTCTCAGCACATTTCGTCGAGATAGCTTCAGCCTCTCCAACCTGACCTCGACGGGATTCACCACGCAGCCGTTCACCTACTTCGCACCGGAACGCACGGCGACCACGTTGGGCGCGATCCAAGCCGGCGTGAACCTTCCCGGCTCAACCTATGCTCGGGCCGCGCTGACGCTGCCGCGATTCGATCTCGCTCCGACGGGCAGCACGTTGGGAACCAACCCGTATTTCGGTGGGCGCCCGGCACTAGAACCGTTTTCATTGCGGCCGATGTCCATTCCGTTAGAATACAAGGGGCTCTGGCTGACTCCGGATTCGGTGTTGAGTCCCGTCCGACTCGATCGACGTGATGGTGACTCGGCTTTCGACGAGCGACCGTCGGGCACGCTTCCACTCGTTCAGCCCATGCACACGCTGCCCATTACGCGTGGGGCCGACTTGCAGGAGGGCGTGCTCGGGGCAGGGTTCCAGGACGGATTGCGTGGCTCCGACTTACTTCAATTGTCGTACGAGGAACTTCAAGCCCGGACGGCGTTGTCCGTCTCGCCGACATTGACACCGGACTACGCACCCGCCAGTCGCCCATTCGCCGACTTGTCGCCGGTGCTCTCGCCTGTTGATTTGGCCAACCCGCTCGCCCAACAGATGCTCTCGCCCGACGTCGATACCTTGGACGCCGATCCGGTTCAGCCTGCCGCCGTGTGGACCACACCGTTGGTCGAGCGCATATCAGCTCGGGCCGGGCCGGGTGGCGCAGTGCAACGAGGTCGGGTTGGATCGCCGGAGGCAGGTTCGTCCGCCTTGGCTGGTTTGGCGGGTGTTCCATCGGATGCCGGGACGCCGACCGATAGTCCGTTGATCGGCGAGGCGCTGTTGTCGACCGGGTTTGCTCCTGACGGGCAAAGCCCGTTCGCCAACTTTCAGCGGGCGGTGGAGTTTCTGGCGGCTTACGAGGAGCATCGACAAGTGCTGGGCAGCAAGGCGTCCACAGATGCGGGGCCGCCAGACGTGTACCGCGGTGCCGCGGACGCGGCGCGGACCTTCGTGGACACGCCGCTGGCCAGCTACGCCGGCAGGGATGACACGTTGGTGAACCGTTACGTTCTCCGGGCGGAGGCGTTTCTCAAGGCCGGCGAGTTCTACCAGGCGGTGTCGATGTACAAGGTGGCGGCGGCGTTCTCGGGAGACGACCCGCTGATCGATATCGGGTTGGGCCATGCGTTCCTCGGAGCGGGGGACTACCTAAGCGCGTTTCTGTATTTGGAAGACGGGATCGAACTATTCGATTCCATTGCCTGTTTTCGCATCGATCTGTCGAAGTTTCTCACCGATCCGATCTTGCTCGACATCCGCCGATCGGAGCTGGAGAAACGATTGGCTGAGGACGAGAACTACGAGCTTCGATTCCTGTTGGGCTACGCCGAATACTACAGCGGCCTGCAGCGGTTCGGCCTCGAGAATCTGAAGAAGGCGGCGGCGCTGGCCCCCGACGACTCCATCGTGGCTCGTTTCCCCGATTTGCTGGCTGCGGATTGTGCTCCGCAGTTGGAGGTGCCGGACTAGCACCCCATTGAAGAACGTGACGATGGCAAATCGGCAGTCGAAAAACCTCGCCCTGAGCCAGCCAGTTGCGCTAGTACGGCCGGCGAGGCGCCGGCCACTACTTTTTCAGCGGGCTGCTAGCGCTCAGCCGTCCCTGGCGGGACTGGGGGAGTGGGTGGTGTGGCGAGAGTCTCAGCGATGAATCGCTGGGCTATTGTCGCGACGCCCCTTCGGGACGCTGGTCACGAGCGCGGCTTCACGCCACGGGTGGGTTAGCCAGCCTGATCAGACGGGGACCGCCTTGGGCGTTCCCACCGCCGACACGAGATCCTTGCAGGCCTGCTCGACGCACTTCTCCCACTCGGAGGCGTACAATTCGAGGTATTTCGTCTCCTCGTAGGCGTAGATCACGCTGCGCGATGCGGTGATCAATGCTCCGGTCCCGTCGGCCTTGAAGCAGTGGGAGACGGCCTCGGCCGATTGGCCCTGGGCTCCGAATCCGGGCACCAGGAAAATGCAGTTGGGCATCAGGGCCCGCATTTTCATGGTCGACTCGGTATCGCGTGGCGAGACCACCGCTCCGAGGCAGCTATAGCCACGGGTGCCCATGAACTCCGGGGCGCCGGCCCACTCGTTGACCATCACCCCGATGCGCTCGCCGACTCGCATGCCGCCTTCCAGCGTCAAACCCTGGACTTGCTCGGCCGACGGGTTGCTGGTCTGGACGAGGATGAAGATGCCCTTTTCCTCGTCCCGAGCGATCTCGGCAAACGGCTTGAGGCCGTCCCAGCCGAAATAGGGGTTGACTGTGATGGCGTCCGGGACGACCAGATCGCCGCGATCGGAGAACTCTGAATCGCCCAGGTGGGCTCGGGCGTACATGGCGCTCGAATGACCGATGTCACCCCGCTTGCAGTCGCCGATGACCACCAGACCTTGGGCGGCGGCCTCCTGAACCAATTCGTAGTATCCATCGACTCCCTCGCCGTAGAAGCGCTCGAAGAAGGCGGAGTTGATCTTCACCGCCGGCACGTAGGGGCTGACGATATGAATGATCCGGCGGCAGAACTCCAGGACGGCGTCCAGCGCAGAATCCACCCGGGAGGCATCATTCAGGCCAGGCTGACTCGCAATGTCGGCCGGTAGCCGTCCATAATCCGGGTCGATCCCGACGCAGGTGGGCGATTTCTTCTCTTCGATGGCTCGTAAAAGTCGGTCGGCGAAATGTTGGGGCACGCTTGCTCCTTGAATGCGCGTCAGGGGACTCGGTGCCCATGGCGGCACCTGCCTGGCCCACCACGGTGGCGGCACGGTGACTATAGGACGCAGCGAGGTCAATGACAAGCCGACACGTCGCCCTGGATGGTCGGCCTGTCGCCGCGTTCCGATCCGCGGGTGCCCTGGGAAAACTCGTTTGCCCAGGGCACCCCACAGAACCCGTCGTTTGAGCTGTGTCGAAGCACTAGCGACAGGTCTGTTGGCCAGTCGACTACCCCCCTCCCCGCCGACCGGCGAGGCGCTCCCGGCGCGCCGGGACTACCTTGGTGGCGCCCGCTAGCACGCCCCACGGTTGATTGCTATTCTGGGCCTAGTCGAAATTGTGCAACCGCGTAGCGAAAGGAGCGTTTCATGTTCGGCACGATGAAAGAGGACTTGGCCGCGGAGATAGCGAATCTCCGCGAGGCCGGCCTCTACAAGGAAGAACGCGTCATCACCACCCCTCAGGGGGCGGCGATCACCGTCCGTGGCGGCCAGGAGGTCATCAACTTCTGCGCCAACAACTATCTGGGCCTGTCCAGCCATCCGGAGGTCATCAAGGCGGCCCACGAGGGTCTGGATCGCTGGGGCTACGGCATGAGCAGCGTGCGCTTCATCTGTGGCACGCAGGAGATTCACAAGGACCTGGAACGGAAAGTCGCCGACTTCTTCGGGATGGAGGACGCCATTCTGTACGCGGCGTGTTTCGATGCCAACGGCGGGGTCTTCGAGCCCCTGTTGGACAAGGATGGGGCCATCATCTCCGACTCGCTCAACCACGCCAGCATCATTGACGGCGTGCGCCTGTGCAAAGCCCAGCGCTACCGCTACGCCAACAACGACATGGCTGACCTGGAAGCCAAGCTGATCGAGGCCAAGGGCGCCAAATACCGAATCATCGTCACCGACGGCAGCTTCAGCATGGACGGGAACATCGCCCAGCTGGACAAGATCGTCGAGCTGGCCAAGAAGCACCACGCCCTGACCATGGTCGACGAATGTCATTCGACCGGGTTCCTGGGCAAGACCGGCCGAGGCACGCCCGAGCACTGTGGTGTTCACGGCCAGATCGACATTATCACCGGAACGTTCGGCAAAGCGCTGGGCGGGGCGTCCGGCGGGTTTACCTGTTCCCATCGTGAGATTGTCGAGCTATTGCGTCAGCGCAGTCGGCCGTACCTGTTCAGCAACACCATGGCCCCGTCGATCACCGCGGCGAGCTGTCGCGTACTCGATCTACTGACCGAGACGACGGAGTTGCGTGACAAGCTGATGGGCAACGCGAAGTATTTCCGCGAAGCAATGACCAAGGCGGGCTTCGACATCAAGCCCGGCGTCCACCCGATCGTGCCCATCATGTTCAGCAAGTTCGAGAACGACGCCAAACTATCGCAGGATTTCGCCCGCGATCTGCTGGAGGAAGGCATCTACGTGATCGGGTTCTACTATCCGGTGGTCCCCAAGGGTCAATCGCGGATTCGCGTGCAGCTATCCGCCGCCCACCAGCGGGAACATCTGGACAAGGCCATCGGAGCGTTCGTCAAGATCGGCAAGAAGTACAAGGTTATTTGAGGCACGAAATACAAACTGAGCGTATCACCAGACATCACTGGTGGACAAGCCACCAGTGGCACCCGCCATATGGGTGGGTCGGTGATCGATTGGCGAGTGATACGAGGAATTCATGAGCAGCGAAACACGACGGATGAGAACGAACATTTTGGTCACCGGGGCGGTGGGGCAAATCGGCAGCGAGTTGACGCTCGCCTTGCGGGAGCGCTACGGCGCCGACGCGGTGATCGCCAGCGGTCGCAAGACGCCGCCGAGTGAAAAGCTCAAAGCGTCAGGTCCGTTCGAGTGGATCGATTGCAACGACCGACAGGTGATCGACGACGCCGTCACCAAGTACGACATCCACACGATCTACCACCTGGGAGCGATTCTATCCGGCGTGGCTGAGGCCAAGCCTGAGTTGGCGTGGAATGTGAACATCGACGGCATGCACAACGTGCTGAAGGTCGCCCGCGAGCGTGACTGCGCCGTGTTTGTTCCCAGTTCGATTGGCGCGTTTGGCCCGGGTACACCGTTGGACAACACGCCGCAGGATACGATCCAGCGACCCAATACGATGTACGGCGTGACCAAGGTGGCCGGCGAATTGCTATGCGACTACTACCACAAGCGGTTCGGCCTGGACACGCGCGGGCTCCGCTACCCGGGGATCATCTCCAACGAAACCGTCCCGGGCGGCGGTACCACCGACTACGCCGTGGACATCTACTATCAGGCGATCAAACAGAAGAAATACACCAGCTTCATCAACGCGGGCACGTTTCTGGACATGATGTACATGCCCGATTGCATCGACAGCGCCATCGCCATCATGGAAGCCGACCCCGCAATGTTGAAACATCGCAACGCGTTCAACGTCACAGCCATGAGCTTCGATCCGGAGCTGCTGGCCGCCGAAATCCGCAAGCACATCCCCGAGTTCACCATCGACTACGACGTCGATCCTGTTCGTCAAGCCATCGCCGAAAGCTGGCCCAACAAGATGGACGACTCCGCCGCCCGAGCCGAATGGGGGTGGGATCCGAAATGGGACTTGGCTGCCATGACTGAAGACATGCTTAAGGTTCTAGGCGAGAAGCACGAGCGTGGATTGATCTAGACCGGTCCCGGCAGCGGGTCGATCAGAGGGCTCTTTCGGGTGGGGCTCTACGGCCAACGATCAGGTCGCGCCTACGGGCTCCGGAGTTGGCATAGCGACCGCCGATTCCTTCCGGGCGGCAAGTTGTTGTTTGAGGTTCAGCAAACCCATGAGTCCGATTTCAGCCCACCGTTCGACGGTGGTGGGGACGATGACCGGGTTGTGGCCCCGGGCGATTACGGCGGAGCAAAACTGCTCGCAGAACGACGCGTCGGGGTCGGGATCGGTGGCGCTTTGGGTCAGGAAGCCGGCCAGTTCGCCTAGCGTGTCGCGGGTCACCAGGGCGCAGGCCAGATCCACGGAGTGGACCTCGGCTGGACGGCTGAATGTGTCCGATGGGAGCATCGATGGAGCTCTTATCTTCCCCGTGACCGGATCGCGCACGGTGAATCCGTAGACCAAACCCTCGGTCGCCAGGCGACGCGTCACCGCAGAGACAATCGGCCCATCGACCGTGGCCAACGACGCCAACGTCTCACGCTCGGGCACCACGTCAGGGCCGAGAATGAGCACGTGAGTCCAATCAGGCTCGGAAAACAGGGGATCGTGCATGAATCGAGCCAGGGCTTCCCGCGGGCTCAGGGCTGCGACCGAACGCACCATCACCGTTTTGCCGTAGGTGCCCTGCCACAATAGCAACACCTCGGTGGTGGGCAGCGACGACCAGTGATCGCGAGTACACGCCAGCACCACGGTCCGGGGGATCTTCGTCTCCGGCGGCGCGGGCCACGTCTTGCGCGCGCCCGCCCCGGTAATCAGCCCCTCCATGTGGGTCAGGTCGATGCCCTTGATATGGTCGCAGACCGCCTTCGGCTGGATGGTCAGTTCGTATCCGAGTTGGCGGGCTTTGCGAAAGAAATATGCATCGGGTCCGAGTTTTCTGCCGTCAGGATGTTCCACGAAAGTCAGCCACGGCGGCTCCATGCGTTCGAGGACTTCGCGTTGGATCAGCAGGAAGGCGCCACCGGTTGCATCGCAGGTGAAGGGCTCGGCGGGTAGATCCTCCAGCTCTCGATAGCGCCAGCGGATGGCCGGTGCGTCAAGGGCTATCGCTTGCCCACGAAGGGTCGGGTCGGCGGCGTCCATGATGTTGGTGGTAATGCGGGCAACGGGTTCCTCAGTCGTCCCGCCGGGCAGGAGAATCGGGGCCGGGCCAGCCACCAGGGGGGCACCCACTTCCAACAGTCGATCCAAACCGTCAGCCGGCGGAGCCATGTCTGTGTCCACGAATAGCAGGTGGGTCCATTGCGGATCAGCCAGGAATCGGCGGATGAGTCGGTTGCGACAGTACCCGGCCGGGAAGGCGTTCTCCCAGCGCAGATCGATCGCGTCGGCCTTCGTGGTGGCGTGGATCATCCGGTACGCGAACTGCATGGCCTGATTCTGAACCCGTCCGGTGGAGGGCATGGCCACCACCACACGGGCTCGTGGCCTTGGGCTGTCTCTCGGACCCTCCGCCTCGACTGGCTGAGCGGCTTCTGGGTGCGAACGTTTGGCGGATGGTCGAGACATGGCAACTCCGTTGTCAGCTAGTCGTAGTATCACTAATGCATCGGCTACGGAGGGCGGCGTCCGAAGCGTTCTTATCGCCCCTTTTGGCGCCGTCCTGGCGCCGGCCGCGGGTCGGCGTGCAGCTTCACGGCTCCTCCCCACTGCGAACCTACCCAGCCGAGAGCCTGACTGATTTGCTACGACACCTCGTTCGCCGAGGCGTCGAAGCTCATCTGTTCGGCGCAAAGGGGGAGGGCGATACTCCGTCCGCACCGCCGCTCTTTCACAACTGGTGCGGCCGGACGGATGAGATTGAATTGCTGATCGCCCTGATCGAGCAGATGGATGTGCTACTGGGTCCGGACTCGTCGCTGGTCCATCTGGGCGGTTCGATGGGCATCCCTACGGTAGGTATGTTCACGGTAGTCCCATCCCGGCTGCGAACCCAGTACTACACATCCGTCCGAGCGTTGGAGCCGAGCATCGGTTGCAACCCCTGCTTTGGCCGCGGGATTTGTCCGGACAGTCACGACCACTGTCTGATGTGGGATCAGCCGATGCTCTCGCCCGAGGCGTTGGCCGACGAGGTCTGCCGTTGCCTGGCCGATGCCGGCGGGCCACTGACGCACGCGGCGAACAGTTGTGGACCAACCACAGCGAGGTAGAATGACCGTGATGGCTAATCACGGCGTAGACATTTCGACGGCCCGGATCGCCGATTTGTGTCGCCGGCATCGAATCCGCAAGCTGTCCATCTTCGGCTCGATCCTGCGCGACGATTTCCGCCCGGACAGCGACATCGACGTGTTAGTCGAGTTCGAGCCGGGAGCAACGCCGGGCTTCGGGTTCTTCGGCATCCAGGAAGAGCTGGCGGAGATTCTGGGTCGGAAGGTGGACCTAAACACCCCCGGATTCCTCAGCAAGTATTTTCGCGACGAGGTGATGCGAGAGGCGCAAGTTCTATATGTCGCGGCGTGACGATACCGTATCGACACGCTACCTGTCGGACCATGCCATCAGCGTTGTCCCGCGGACGGGTTCCACCAGTCCGTAGGGCGGGGTTCACCGGCCAGTTTGGCCGAGGTTGTTGTACTGGCAATTGGAGACAGCGGGATCCGGTCCCGCCTGCCGAAGGGGGCGGGTAGAACCCGCCCTACAAAGCTGAGCAGGTCGTATGGCAAAGCAACTAAAGCCTGACTCGATAACGCAACCAGACTTGATCGAATACCTCGATGGATACTCGGACTTTTCCTTCGAGATCAAGACTCTAAGGGCACTCGTCACGCTCGGATTCACATGCGAACACGGCGGAACCTACGACGACCCCGCCACCGGAAAACCTCGTGAGTACGATATCCGCGCAACTCGTCGAATGGGGAAGGCGTTTCTGCGCCTCGCTGTCGAATGCAAGAACCTTCGTGCGAATTTTCCTTTATTGGTCTCATGTTTACCTCGGCGTGCCGAAGAAGCGTTCCACGAAGTGTCGTATTCGTATGATCCCGCAAAGAGCCGCGTCATAGTCTCTGCCGGGCCTACGCCACTCGCGATGACTCCCCACTCGAAGAGCGTGCGACTGGAAGGCTCGGAATCGCTTTACTCCGTTGGCGCCCCGGTTGGGAAATCATGCGACCAAGTCGGGCGATTACAACGAGGGGACGCGATTGAATCTGGTGACTCTGACGTCTACGCCAAGTGGTCACAAGCACTTAGTTCTGCTGACGAGCTCACGTACCTTGCATGTTCTGATGGCGCAGATCGTACTGGGAGTTGCGCGGTGTCGATAGTTCTGCCCTTGCTCGTCGTCCCCGACGGACGCCTCTGGGAGACTCACTATGACGCCAATGGCAACCGAAGCTCCGATCCGCGCCTCGTTGACCGCTGCTCGTATTTCGTGAATCGTAAGTACTACCATCGATCCCCCGCCGGCGGCGACAAGCTTGTTATTTCCCACCTGGAGTTCGTGACATCGAATGGCCTGCTCAAGTTTTTGGATGACCTGTGCGGTGATGAGGCTAAAATCGCAGCATTGTTCCCGATCGAACAGATTGAGAAGCGTGTACGCGGCACCTAGAAGAGGCAATGAGGCGATACACGCGATGGTGATAGCCCCGTGGGGCGGGTCGATGATCTGCCCTACACCTCGGGAGAAGAATCGGCCGACTCCAGGCGGACGACTGTGTTGTAGTCCGGCTCGCCGGAGATTGGGTCGTAGCGGCGCTTGATCAGCACGTTGGCCTCGGGCCAGTGGAGTTGGAGGTGGCGGGGCTTGATGCGGGCGATGCGGCAGTGGCCGTTGAATGTGCCGAGGTCGCTTGTCAAGCGTATGGGGTCGCCGTCGTGCAAGCCGTGGATGCGGGCGTCGGATTCGGAGATGAACACGTCGGTTCGCTGCTTCGAGTCGGTCAAGGGGTCGCGGTCGCTGTGGACCATGCTGTTGAACTGCTTGCCGCGGCGGGTGGTGAGGTAGAAGCAGCCGTCAGGTAAGTCGATCGACGGCAGCGGCAAGGGCGTGAAGCGGCCGCGGCCGTCGGGCATGTTGTCGCACACCCCATCGCGGAGCAACATCGGGCCGCCCCATTGGAAATGGTCGCCTGCTTTGGTCAGTTTATTGATGTCGGCGTAGATGGGCATCGACCTGCTTATGTCCTCGCGGATTTCGGCGGCGCTGTTGTGAGCTAGCGATGCATCGGCAGCGGGTCCGAGCACGCGTCGGCCGATTAGTAGCGGGATCTGCCATTCGGACTTGGCGCCCTCGATACGCGGGCCGGGGATCTCGGGGGAGAATCGGATACGCCGCTCGGTGCTGGTCGCCGTCGAGCCGCCGGCCATCTCGTAGCGCGTCTGGGCCGGCAGGATCACCACCGTCTCACTGTCCAGCAGCGCGGACGTGTTGAGCACGATGTCCTGGTGGACGCGGAGTTTCAGCTTGGACATGGCCTGGCGGATGAATACCGGATCGGGCATGGTTTCCAACAGGTTGCCGCCGATATTGTACAGAATGTCCAGCCGGCCCTGATCCATCGCCTCGATCATCTGGGCGGTTCTCATGCCGGGTTGGTCGGGGACCGGGCCGCCCCACAGCTTGGCGAAGTGGGCGGCGTTCTCGGCGTTGACCTCGAATCCGCCGCAGTATTTGTCCGGATCGACGCCGCATTCGCCGCCGCCTTGCACGCCGCTATGTCCGCGGATGGGCATGATGCCGCACTTGGATCGCCCGATCATCCCGCGGGCCAGCGCCAGGTTGACCACCGCCTTGACGTTCTGCACGCCGAACTCATGTTGGGTCAGGCCCATGCTGTAGCAGAACACCGCGGTCCGGGCCGACGCGTACCAATCCCCGATCCGCGCGATCTGGCTGCGAGCGATCCCGCTGCTCCGCTCGATGTCCTCCCAGGACTGCGTTGCAATGTTCGCAGTCAACTCGTCAAAGCCCACGGTGTGGGCCTCGACGAACGGTCGGTCGATGGCGTCTCGTTCGATCAGGTGTTTCAACACACCGTTCATCAAGGCGATGTCGCCACCCGCATTGACCTGGACGAACTCGTCCATCAGCCGCGTGCCGAACAAGGCGCTCGAGGGGATCGACGGGATCCAGTAGCGCTCCAGGCCTCGTTCACGGACCGGATTGATGACCACCACGCGCGTGCCCTGCTTCTTGGCGTAGTGAATGTACTTGACGGCGACCGGTTGGTTGTTGGCTAGGTTGGTGCCGATCAGGAACAGCAAGTCAGTACCGATGAAATCAGACAGGCTGCACGTCGGAGCGCCTACGCCCAACGTCTGCTTCAGGCCGTACACCGTGGCGGCATGACACAGCCGGGCACACAGGTCGATGTTGTTCGTACCCAGCAGGCGAGCGACCTTTTGGATGACGTAGTAGGTTTCGTTGGTGATGCCGCGGGAGGTGACGAAGAAGCCGAGGCGCTGTGGGTCGGTGTCGCGGATGTGGTCAGCTACGACCCCGATCGCGTGGTCCCAACTGACGGCGGTGAACCCCGGCTCGCCGCGTCGGCGGATCAGGGGTTTCGACAATCGTCCCAACGCCTGAAGCTGCCGGTTGCTCATGCGCCGCAGTGACTCGACGTCTTGCCACGCCGTCGGTTTCATCGCGGACATGGTGTTGAGCTTGAGTAGGTTCAGGCGCGATAGACACAGGTGCGTGCCGGGCATGACGTCGTCGCGCAGTCCCCGCGGCCCCAGGGAGCACCCGTCGCACACGCCCTTGGTCAGGATGCGCCGGGCGTAGCCCCACCGGCCTCGATTCGCCCAGGCGATGCGGAACATTTCCCGGAAATGTCGCGGCTTGGGGCTCAACAGGCCGAACGGAACGAAATCTCGCCAGGTGCGGTTCATAGGCGTACCAGACCGTGCTACCCGGGATCCTGATCGGGGCGACACTCTTCTATTCGAGAAACCAGTTCACGATGCTCTGAGTCGGCGGATCGTAGTCGTACTCGATGAGTTGCCCCGGCTGGATCCAGCGGATCTCGTCGAATGGGTCCAACGCACGGGCGTCGCCCTCCTCCCGATGGCAAACGAAGAATCGATAGATCGACAGTTGGCCCTCGAACTGGTCGCGAAACGGCGGCTGGCCCTGGGCAATGGTGACGGTCAGGTCCACGCAGTGTTTGACGCCCCGGCGCATGGCGGCTTCGGGCGACTCGTCGGGGCGTACGACCACCGCGGGCAACTCCCAGCGAGACCGGTCGTCGTCCGACACCGGTCGGCGGCAGATCAGGACGCGCCCGTCATCGTGCTCGACCATCCCAATGGCCACCACGGGCAGGTGTGACGGCGAGGTCACGCCTCCTCCCCTGGCGACTCCGGTTCGTAAGGTCGCGGTGGGCCCAGGCCGACCATTTGTGAAGCCACGCCGAAGGTCAATACCGACAGCGACAGCATCACCCGCACCACCAACCACCAGCGGTACATCTGGGCCCGGTAGATGACGGGTCGCGAGCGCCCCTCCACAGGAACCTCCAGGCGACTTGAGGCCAACGTCCAGCGGAAGTAGCCCACGATTCCCCCCGGCCAAGCCACTTCCTGTAGTCGGCGTCGGGCGAAATCTGCACTATGCGCGCGAAAGGCCTCCGCGGTGATGCCCTTTGGCAGTGTTCGGATGCTGAGCAGTGTTTTTTCGGCTACGTCGGTTGGAAAGCGGGCCGCCTCAGCCAACAGGGAGCTGCCGAAACACACCCCCACCACAATGCACACTCCGGCCCGAACTCGAGCCCGTGGGACCGGTTGGCAGGGAACAGCCACTCGATAGACGACTGCCCCGATTACCAGCCCGAATAGCGTAAAGAAGAAAAACCCCAGGTAAAACGGCAGGAATATCAGGTATGAGAGCAGCCAACCGATCGGCAGACCCAGCAGCACGCCAACCACCAGCGCCATGGCCCATCGGTACAGCGTGTTTATGTCGTGATCCGGGTCCGTTTCAATCCCAGGGATCGCGGTTGAGACCTTGTCGTCGGTGCCCAGCAGGTCGGTCATGTTCACCCCGTGTGCTCTCCCGTCCGTAGCGAGCCGCGGACTGCAGTCCGCGCGGACTAGAGTCCGCAGCTCGCTGTCGCCCCCTTCAGGCCAGCGCCCACATCCTGGTAGCGCCCGCCGCAGCCGATTCCCTGTGCCTCAGTATCACCGTCACAGCCGGTTGCGGCAACATGGCCATGCGAGGCTCGTGACACGCGATGCTCGTCCGTGCTCGACGTCCATGCATTCCGCCGCACGGAGGCAGATACGCCGATCGGCGGCCGGCAAAAGTCGCTTGGTCGGGAATAGACCCCACCGCTCCCGGCGCCATGGCGAGGGTTCCAACCCGCGGGCTTGCGGCGTCGTGCCGGCCCACACCTCGGCCCAACCTGCCACAACCTCCTGCGGGACAGCAGGTTAGCACATCTTTGATCGACGTACGCCCGGCGGATCAACCTGTCAGCCGGCCGGCCCACCGGGGAGTTCTCAACACTGTCGCGCCTGAGCATCCCGTAAAGTTTCTTCGCCAAGCGGGACGATAATCGACACCAGCATCTGGCTGTTGTCTGAGCACTAAAACGGGAGTCAGTCTTTATGGACGCCATTATGCGAAGTGAGCATCGCCGGCAGGCCCAGGCCCGACGCCGCCCTCCTCAACAGGCCCGGCGGGTGTTCTTCCCCTGTACGGACGCTGGTGAGTTCCCCCAGGTGGACGCAACCAAGCCCCTCGAGCTGATGATCGCCGCCACCGATTCTACCGGCGAGCCGGCCGTCTGGCTCACCGACGCTTGGTGGATTGATGCCGTCCAGCTCTGGAAAAATCAACCGGTCACGGTGCATCTGCTGGCCACGCCCGGCAGCCTGTTGAATCCGGTGATCCTGCACCAGCTCAACATGCTCAAGCGTATCGTCCCGCAGTGGAAGGTAGTGGCTGAAGGGTACGTGGGGGACATTCACGGATCCGAACGCTTGGAATACTTGGCTATGTCAGCCTACGATGATGTACGGCTCATTGACGGCCACCGCCCGGGCTCGGCGATCGGATCCATGTCGATCACGCTTGCGGAGGTGTGTGCCCGCATTGGCGAGATCCAGGCGAAACACCGGATCACCCGGCCGATCATCACCACGCTGTCGAGCCCCACGCAAATGCCGACGTCGGATCCCCAGCAACCGGCCGGCTACGAAACGGGATTCGGACCAGCCGATCCAGCCGCCTCAGCGAAGGCGACGGCGGCCGTGTAGATCCGATCCGTCTGCCAGCCACTTGCTACCGTTCGCTCGACGGCGCGGGTCACCTACCCGCCGTCACCACTCCGGTTCGACCGTCTCAACGAGATCGATTACACTGCTGCGAACCGCGAAACACGCGAGCCGCGGACTGGAGTTGGCGGCCCGCCTTCGCTAACATCCCGACGGTCTCTCCGCCTGGGTATGGTGTGTGGAACCGTTGATTCGCCAATCTCAGAAAACGCACAGCACCGGGATACACTTTCTGCCGTTCCACCGACGGCGACCGGTTTTGACTGTCGTTCTCCTTGCGGCGTGCATCGGCGCCGTCATCGACCGCCGAGCGCAGGATGATTATTCGCGCTATCACAATCGTGTGTTCGCGGTGACCAGGGTGGTGGACGGAGATACCATCGATATCGCTATCGCTGATGGCGGATCGCCCACGACGCGTATTCGTCTCTGGGGCGTTGATACGCCCGAAATCGGCGGGAGGTCCGAACCGTCCATGCACTACGGACTCGAGGCGTCGGCATTCACGAAAGCCATGCTCGACGGCGGGGAGGTTCGTCTGTTGCTTTCGCCGACCAAGACGCGCGGTCTCTACGGGCGCCTGTTGGCCTATGTGTACGTTGAATCGACGGGGCGGATGCTGAACGAGGAACTCGTCGCCACCGGCCACGCCTACGCCGACTGGCGGTTTCCCCATCCCCTCAAGCGACGATTCAAAGCGCTGGAGACCAAGGCTCGCCGCCAGGGTCTAGGCCTGTGGTCGTCGGTCACACCGGAACTCCTACCACCGTGGAGGCGCCGCATGGAAGCCGAGCTGGGTTTGGCGGCGAGTGACCGGGATCGATGATGCAAGGATTCTCGAAATGGGCGTTGGTGTCGCCCAGCTTGGTCTCGGTTTCGACCTTTCCCCGTTGGGTTACGATGTGGCTGTCGGATCAGTAGCATTCGTAGGGATCGGACTAAGACTCGCGGCGCTCCTGTCCACCGCGAACGAATCGGTGAGCAGACGATCTAGAGTTCTCCTATGCATCGCTTCCCTGATTTGCGGGCTCCCGACCGCGGACTACGTTGCGTGCGGGTAAGCGTGGCAGGCCGCTAGGACGGCTCGACTCCGGCGCTGGTCTTGATCGTGTTCCAAT
>JADFPW010000059.1 GCA_022562105.1 Planctomycetota bacterium | reverse complement strand
TCGATTCCACGACGGTCAATTCCATGCCCCAGATCATAGATGTAGTGGGCGAAGAGGGTCAAGTCGCGTAGAATACCAATGAGCCGCGGGCTTCAGCCCGCGCGGACCGCACATGGGGAGGAAACGCCCGACAGCGAGAGGTCAACGAGCCGCGGGTCCCGGCGCGCCGGGAGAATCCCGACCTGTCGGGAGCCCGCGCGGACTCGCGGATCGGGAGAACGCCCGCACAACGAGAGGTCAAGGAGCCGCGTGCTTCAGCACGCGCGAACTCACGAATAGTGAGAACGTCGCCTCCGGTGAAGATTCGCGCAGGCTAAAGCCTGCGGCTCCTTGAGGTCGAACGGTGAAGATCGATTTGAAGAACATCCTGTACCCGACGGACTTCTCTGACCTCTCGCTCAAGGCGTGCCGCTATGCCGTGAGCTTCGCCGAGGCTTACGACGCTCAATTGCACTGCATTCACGTGGTGGACGAGGCCTACCAGTATTGGGTCAGCCTGGGGCCGGAGAGCGTGCCCATGGGCCCGCCGCCGGAGGATCTGACCGGCCTCGCGGAAAAACAGCTCGCGGATTTCGAGATTGCGCACCTGGGCGGCTTGGGAAAAGCGCCGATTACCGCGGCGATGTTCGGCAAGCCGCACGTGCAGATCTGCGCGTACGCCGGCGAGAAGCAGATCGACTTGATCGTCATCGCCACCCACGGCCGCAGCGGCATCAGCCACGCCCTGATGGGCGGCACCGCCGAGAAGGTCGTGCGCAAGTCGCCCTGCCCCGTGCTGACCGTCCGCGACCCCGAACACGATTTCATAGAGGAATGACCCCATCAGAGCCCAGAGTCCCGGCGCGCCGGGAACGGGTCAGATTATTCAAGACGACATGGCTCCGAACACGATTTCAAACGAGAATGGCCCCGCCAGAGCCCGAAGCCCAAGAAAATTTCGTATGAAGCAGCCAATGCACAAGCCGAATTTCTTGTTTGCCACCAGCTTTAGCTGGTGGTCGGAGGCCTGTGGATCAAAACCGAGCCGGCTTCAGCCGGGCTTCTCGATCACTGGAGAAGCTGGCTGAAGCCGGCTACAAATCCGGGCGGTGGTCCCACAACCACCAGCTAAAGCTGGTGGCAAACAACATCAAGCCCGACGGAGCTTACGATCATCCAACAGTTGGCCCAACACGTCAGCCGGTTGTTCGAATCTCGCTAGCAGTATCATGGCTGCTATGACGAATGGTTTGTGGGCCGCTTCGCGGTAGGTGTCGAGTCGGGCGCGTTCGAAGACGTCGGCCGACACTTCGCCGGCGTCGCAACTCACCCCAGTGATATCCGCCGGCAGGCAGTGCATGTACGACGCCTTACCCCCGCGAGTCAGCGACATCATTTGCTCGTTGCACTCCCAGCCCTTGTACTTGGCGTTGTCAGCTAGACACTGCTTCTCCAAAGCATCGAGCTTTCCCGTGGCCCCGGCGTACAACAGTTCGGTGCGCTGCTGCATGATTTGATACGGCGCCCAACTCTTGGGATACACAATGTCGGCATCGCCGAAGGCTTCGCCCATGTCGTGTATGAGCTTGAACGATCCGCCCGATTCGTCGGCGTGGCGGGCGGCGATTTCCAGCGTTTCGGGCACCAGGTCATAGCCTGGCGGATGGGCCAACACCACTTCCATGCCGAAGCGGGTCATCAGCGTGATGATTCCCTGCGGCACCGACAGCGGCTTGCCGTACGACGGTGAATAGGCCCAGGTCATGGCCAATTTTTTGCCGCGCAACGCTTCCAGCGATCCGAACGTGCGCTTCAGATGCAGCAGGTCGGACAGCGTTTGCGTAGGATGATCCAGATCGCATTGCAGATTGATCACTGCCGGCCGCTGCGGCAGCACGCCCTCGGCGAAGCTCTCGTCCAGCGCGGCGGCTACCTCAGCCATGTATTTGTGTCCCTCGCCGAGAAACATGTCGTCGCGAATGCCGATCGCCTCGGTGAGAAATGAGATCATGGTGGCCGTCTCGCGCACCGTCTCCCCATGGGCGATCTGCGATTTCTTTTCGTCGAGCTCCTGCACATCGAGCCCCAGCAGGCTGGCTGCACTGGCGTAGCTGAACCGTGTACGCGTGGATTGATCCCGAAAAATCGAGACCGCCAACCCGCCGTCAAACACACGAGCCGACGTTCCGTTGCGCCACAGCCCCTCCAGTACCTCCGCCGCCAACAGTATGGCCTGCAACTCGTCGGTCGATCGCTGCCAAGTGAGCAGGCAATCGCGAGACTCATGATTGGCGCCCAGTGCAGGGAGTTGATCGATGAGCGCACGAGCACTCGCCGTATCGATCCTCGTCTCCATGTCGGACGGGAATCCCCGCCCGCGGGTTTGTTTTGCCGCGGCAGGCTCACCAAAGGCGTTGAGGACTTCTCGAACGAAGTCGTCTTGGGGCTTGCCTTCTGGTCGTTTGGTGAATACCCAGTGTTGGCCCTGGTGCCGGGCAACCGCCTCAACGGCCAAAGCTCCACGCTGCCGATCACTGATGTTGATGCCCAGACCGTCGAGATAGTGACGATACCAAGCATCCCCCGCGATCACCAGAACGCGGCTCGGCTTGAAGTGATCGAGTTCCGCCTGCAGCAGGTCAATGCACGACTTCAACTGCGCGTCAAAGAGCCTGTCGGAGGGGTTGCCACCTTCCCACGGCGACACCTTGCACAGGTTGGACCAACAGACGTGACTCCACCAGTTGTCATCGTCGGATTCAGGCGTGATAGACGCCGTGATCTTACGAACAACCCGCCAGAAAGCGGATCGGTTCGTGTTGTAGCCATTATCACTGCCCGCCGCCTTTCCCACCCAGGACATGGGACAGTCGGTGGAGGCCTCCGACCGACTGCGCACTTCCTCGATAGCCGCCCTCCGATTCTCGGGGTCTCCAAACGCGGGCGCTCGCCATTGCCCCTCGGTCCAGCCGTTAACCGCTCGACCGATCACCAGCAACCCTTGGCCCGGGACGAAACATCGACCGCACAACGGCCAAAACACAGTGAGTTCGATGTCCCTGAGACCAGTGTCGCTGGCGACACCGGCAAGCATTGCGTCGAATGTGCTGCGGTAGGTGTCCGGAAGCAGCAGTTGGATTTCTGCCATGTTGGGTTCTCCAGATGCGGAGGTCCGCAGGGCGGACCCTAGGATCTACCGTACGAAATCGGCCGCTCGCGTGATGCCAGCCACGGAGCGGGCCATACCTCACCTTCCCGCTCCCTCACGGTCGCGGTTCGGCGAGACCACTGACAACGCCGAAGGCAATCCCACGCGCTGATTGAACCGCTCGATCAGCGCGTCCCACTCGCTAACCTGGTCAAACGTCTCTACCCAGAAATCCGGATCCCAGAGGCGGTTGAGATCGTCAACGGTTCGCTGTTGCTGTTCGACCCAGGTGAAATACTTGAGGTTGTGCAACTGTTTGCGGTCGTGGTAGCCGAGTTCGCGCAGATGGTCGGGACCGATGCCCTCGATGTAGCGGCCGAAGTGGCGGGCGGCGTCGAGGTCGGAGTAGGGACCATGGGCACTGCGCAGGTCGGTCAGGCGGGATTGATACAACTCCACCGAGTCGGTCAGCGGGGTGAAAACCACGTCCCGGGAATCCAGCTCGTAGTGCTTGGCAGTCTTGATCGAGGCTACCAGGTTGCAGATGCTCGAAATGCCCAGCAGCGGGAGTTGGTCGATCGTGTCTCGGGCGACGCCTTCGCGTTCCAGGAACGTCCGGCCTGCGTCCTCGTTGAACAGGCGTAGCAGGGACATGCACTGCTCATCGTCAACCGCGACGACCATGTCGGTATTCCGCACGTTGTGGATCCAGGGGACGTGCTTGTCGCCGATGCCCTCGATGCGATGGCCGCCGAAACCGCAACGCAGCAGCGTGGGACATTGCAACGCTTCGGTGGCGATGACCTTGACCTGCGGATAGCGCGTGCGGAGGTAGTCGCCGGCGGCGATAGTGCCGCCACTGCCGGTGGCGGAAACGTAGGCCGCCAGCCGCAGAGCACTGGTGGGCAAGCCACCAGTGGCACCCGGCTGGGAACCGTCGAGTGCTAGCTGCTGGAAGATCTCGTTGATAATGCCGCCAGTGAGGTGGTAGTGCCACACGGCGTTGCCGAACTCCTCGAACTGGTTGAAGATCACGCAGTCCGGGCGGGTGCGGCGAATCTCCCAGCACTTGTCGTAGATCTCCTTGACGTTCGATTCGCAGCCGGGGGTGGCGATGACCTCCGCCCCGATCGCCTTGAGCCACTCGAATCGTTCCGACGACATTTCCTCCGGCAAGATCGCGATGCTCGTGCAGCCGAGCAGGGCACAGTCATAAGCGCCCCCGCGGCAGAAGTTGCCGGTACTCGGCCAGACCGCCTTTTGCGTCGTCGGGTCGAATTGGCCCGAGACCAATCGCGGAACGAGGCACCCAAATGCCGCCCCTACCTTGTGGGCCCCGGTAGGGAAATGCTTGCCGACCAGGCCGACGATCCGGGCAGACACGCCGGTCAGCGCCGGTGGGAACTCGATCCAATTGCCCTGATTGAAGCCCCCGCCTTGCTCTACGGGTTCGTTTTTCCAGGTGATGCGAAACAGATTGACCGGATCGACATCCCACAGGCCGACGTCTCCGAGGCGATCCCGAATCACCTGCGGAATGGTGGTGGGATCCTTCAACTGGGCGAACGTGGGGATGGTGATCTTGCGCTCGCGGCAGCGCCGGACCGCCCTCTTCATCGCTTGTTCGTGGGTTCGTTCAACGCTATCCAAGGCTATCACTCCAACTCGCGTGAGGGTGGCACGGTCTGGTACTCCAGGCTGTGGACGACGCTCTACCAATCCTATGACACCCACGGCCTGGAGTACCAGACCGTGCCACCCGGCCGTAGTATACTATCGATGAATGGAGTGCCCGGGGAGACGTTGAGTTGTCCTATGTCACAAGACTGACCTGCGTGTGCTGCGATCGCGAGTTCGCCGAGGGCGAGGCGACTACCTGTCCAGGATGTGGGCCTGACGAGGGGATTCTCGATGTTCACTATGATCTGCCGTCGGTAGCGACGTCGCTGACCCGCGACGCACTGGCCCGGCGCAGTTTATCCCACTGGCGGTATCGGGAGCTGCTGCCGCTGGACGAGGCCTTCTGCCCGACATCGGGGACCATCGGATGGACGCCGATGATCGAGGCCCCACGGCTGGCGGAGGCGCTGGGCATCGGTCGGCTGCGGCTCAAGGACGAGGGACGGAGCCCGTCCGGTTCCTTCAAGGATCGAGCCAGCTCGGTCGGGGTCGCCAGGGCAATGCAAGAGGGGCAGCGGACGCTGGCCTGCGCTTCGACCGGCAATGCGGCCAGCAGTCTGGCGTACTGCACAGCCGCGGCGGGTCTGGAGACGAACATCTTCGTGTCGCAGGCGGTTCCGGACGGCAAGCTCGCCCAGTTGTTGGCCTACGGGGCTCGGGTGTTCAAGATCCAGGGTTCCTATGCCCAGGCGTACGAGCTATGCACGCGTGCCTGCGAGCGGTTCGGCTGGTACAACCGCAACGCAGCCATCAATCCGTACCTGGTCGAGGGCAAGAAGACCGGCGGGTTGGAGGTGGCTGAGCAGTGCGTGGACGATCCGCCCGATTGGGTGGTGTGCAGCGTGGGTGACGGCTGTTCGATCGCCGGCGTCCACAAGGGTTTGGCCCAGATGCGAGCGATCGGGCTGATCGACTGGCAGGCGCGGATGCTAGGCGTGCAGGCCGCCGGTGTGGACGCTATTGCCCGGGCGTACGAGACTGGCGATTTGGATCGCTCCGGCGCTGGCTACACCTACGCCGACAGCATCAACGTGCCCGTGCCGCGCAACTGGCGCAAGGCGGTCAATGCCGTCCGCGATAGCAATGGAGCGTTCGCGACCGTGACCGACGAGCAGATCATGGAGGCGGTGAGGCAGTCCGGGCGACTGGCCGGAGTATTTGCCGAACCAGCCGCAGCCGCTGCCGTCGCCGGGATCGCCGGAGCGCGACACGACGGTTTGCTGAACCCGCAGTCGTCGGTGGTGGCCATGATCACCGGGAACGGTTTGAAAGACATTGACGGGGCGATGCGTGCCGTAGGCAGGCCGCACGAAATATCGCCCGATCTGGATCAGGTCGAACGGATCGTCGAATCCGATCCGTCATCTTGAACTGAGAGGGGATCAGCCTGTGGCCCTTGTGCTAACCAACGCGTTGCTCGTCGATTTCGATCCGGTCGGGGTCGAGGCCGGCGCTTTGCGCATTGAAGGCGGCGTGATAGCCGCTCGTGGCAACGTCACCGCGGAGGTGAATGACGAGGTGGCGGATTGCGGCGGGGCGGTGGTGCTGCCCGGCATGGTCAATGGGCATACGCATCTGTATTCGGCGCTGGCCGTCGGGATGCCGCCGCCGGCAGAGGCGCCGGAGAACTTCCGCGAGATTCTGGAGCGCGTCTGGTGGCGGCTCGATCAAGCGTTGGATGCCGAGTCGATCGAAATGTCGGCTCGTATCGGGGCGATCAACGCTCTCCGGTGCGGAACGACCACGCTGATCGACCATCACGCCTCGCCCAATTACATCGGCGGATCGCTGGATCTGATCGAACGAGCGATCCGCGATGTCGGCCTGCGCGGTGTGCTGTGTTACGAAACGACCGATCGACACGGCGTGGAGGGTCGGCACGCCGGGCTCGATGAAAACCGGCGATACCTCGATAGATGCGAGCGCGCCCCGGACGGTCGATTTGCGGGCCTGGTCGGCGCCCATGCATCATTCACTGTGGAGGACGAAACGCTGGGGCAATTGGCCGAGTTGGCCGCCGATTTCGAGACCGGCGTGCATATTCACGTGGCTGAAGATCCGTGCGATGAGGAGGAGTGTCAGGAGGAGCATCAAATGTTCCTGATCGACCGTTTGGTGTCGCACAAGCTGCTCAAGCCCGGATCGGTGTTCGCCCACTGTACCCATCTGGACCCGGAGGCGATGGCCCGCGTGGGTGGGAGCGGCGTGACCATCGCCCACAATCCGCGGTCGAACATGAACAACGGCGTCGGCTACACGCCGGTGGCGACGGTCCGCGGACCGATCATGCTAGGCACGGACGGTATCGGCAGCGACATGCTGGCCGAAGCCAAGGCGGCTTGGTTCATGTCCCGACATGAGCACGCCGGCCTGACGCCGATGCACATCGCGGACATGCTCGCTGAATCCGCCCGCCGAGCGTCGCGAGCCCTGGGTGTTACGCTAGGTGGACTCGCCATCGGCGCTGTCGCAGACGTTGTGATTACCGACTACGTCCCGTCCACGCCGATGACCCCGGAGAATGTCGCCGGGCACCTGCTATTCGGGGTGGGGTCGGAGCATGTCACCGATGTGCTCGTGGGCGGCGAGTGGGTGCTCCGGGATGGACAAATCGAATCCTGCGACGAAGCAAATACCTGCCGAAGCGCCGGCGACGTCGCCTCCGCCCTATGGGATCGGATGGCCGATATCGATTAGTTCCATCGGGGCCAAGTGCAACAGTGATCGGCCTGAAAGCATAGGGAAATCGCAAAATGAGTAACACCGACGGTCTCAAGGGTGATGGAGATAACCCTGTCGCTGGAGCGACGAGCGACGGCGAGCGGTCGCTCAACTTCATCGAGCAGATCATCGAGGAGGATAACCGCAACGGCCGGTGGGGCGGGCGGGTTCATACACGGTTTCCGCCGGAGCCCAACGGGTATCTGCACATCGGACACGCCAAGAGCTTCTGCCTCAACTTCGGCTTGGCTGGCAAATACGGCGGGCAATGCAACCTGCGCTTCGACGATACCAACCCGGTCAAGGAGGAGCACGAGTACGTCGAGGCCATCAAGCAGGACATCCGCTGGCTGGGGTTCGACATCGACGATCGGATCCTGTTCGGCTCGGACTATTTCGAGCAGATGTACGAGTGGGCCGTCCGGCTGATCAAAGCGGGCAAGGCGTATGTCTGCGATCTCAATGCCGAGCAGATTCGTGAATACCGCGGCACGCTGACTCAGCCGGGTCGCAACTGCCCGTGTCGTGATCGTTCGCTCGAGGAAAGCCTGGACCTTTTCCGGCGAATGCGGGCCGGCGAGTTTCCGGATGGATCGCGCACGCTTCGGGCCAAGATCGACATGACCTCGCCCAATCTGAATATGCGCGATCCGGTCATGTACCGCATCCTTCACGCCGAGCACCACCGCACGGGCGACACCTGGTGCATCTATCCGATGTACGACTGGGCCCACGGCAATGAGGATTCGATCGAGGGGATCACCCATTCCATCTGCACGCTGGAGTTCGAGAACCACCGACCGCTGTACGATTGGTTTCTCGACGCGCTCGACGTGCACCATCCTCAGCAGATCGAGTTCGCCCGGCTGGAGCTGACCCACACGGTGATGAGCAAGCGGAAGATGCTCGAATTGGTTACCGGTGGGCATGTGGCCGGCTGGGACGATCCGCGCATGCCCACACTCAGCGGCCTGCGTCGCCGTGGTTACACGCCGGAGTCGATCCGCAACTTCTGCGAGCGAATCGGCGTATCCAAGGTCAACAGCCGGGTCGATCTGGCGCTGTTGGAGCACTGCCTGCGGGAGCACCTCAACCGGGTCGCCCCGCGGGTCATGGGCGTGCTCCGCCCGCTCAGGGTGGTCATCGAGAACTACCCCGACGATCAGACCGAGGAGCTGGAAGCGATCAACAACCCCGAAGATGAATCGGCGGGCACCCGCGTGGTGCCGTTCTCCAAGGTGCTATACATCGAGCAGGGCGATTTTCTGGAGGATCCGCCGCGCAAGTTCTTTCGACTGGCTCCCGGCCGCGAGGTGCGCCTGCGATACGCCTACTTCATCACCTGCCGAGAGGCCATCAAAGACGACACCGGCAATGTGATCGAGCTGCGATGCACCTACGATCCCGCCACGCGAGGCGGCAATGCGCCGGACGGACGAAGGGTCAAGGGCACGCTGCACTGGGTCTCAGCCACCCACGCCGTCGACACTGAGGTTCGCCTGTACGATCACCTGTTCACCGAGCAGAACCCGGGCGACGTGCCTGATGGATGCGATTGGAAGGATGGTCTCAATCCAAAGTCCCTGGAAGTCCTGACCGGCTGCAAGGTCGAGCCGTCGGTGAGCCAGGGTACGCCCGGGACGCGCTACCAGTTCGAGCGTAACGGCTATTTCTGCATCGATCCGGACTCGACCGTCGATCGGTTGGTGTTCAATCGAACGGTGACGCTGAAGGACCGTTGGGCCAAGATGGCGAAGAAGACGGTCAAATAGAGGACGCGCCGGTCACGGCTGGCCGTCAAGAGGCGTAGGTTCATCGTTCGCACCCTTCTGACAGCGACCCGCGAGCTTCAGCTCGCCCGGACGCGGTGGGGCGGGGAATGCCCCACTCTTTGGGGCGGGATTCAGCTTGGCGTGGGATTCGGCGTTCGTCGCGGCCCCACGTCCGCGCGAGCTGAAGCTCGCGGCTCGCTGAGAAAAAGCGAAAGTCGAAGTTGCCCGCTCCTGATCGGAGTTCGCCGCCTATTCCGGTTTGGGCGCCGGGTCTGCCGCTGCAGGCGGAGCCGGTGAGCCGCCGAAGGTTTGCACGTATTGCATGCGAAGATCGTGCAAGACGGGATCCAAAGTCTTCTTCTCCTCGTCGGTCAAGTTGCCCGCCGTCTTCTTGGCCAAGACGTCGAGCATGTCAATGAAATGCTGGGCCAGGCGGGAGTCGGGAGGCATACGCTCACCACCCGGGCCGGCCATGGCTCCGAGACCGGCGGCGGCCTGCATGGCCAACAGGTTGACCAGTTCCAGAAACCCAGGCTCCGCCGCGGGAGCGGTTCTTGCGGTCTGGGCGGCCTTGGCCTCTTCGGCCCTGAGGCGTTCCTTCTCCCGCTGGGCCTCCTCTTTCCAATCGGAATCTATGTGAATCCTAACCGGACTCGGATCGTCGCTCATGGAACCTTTCTCCTGTGGTCACCGTTTCCCACCCGTCGCGTGGCGCTGACTATACTCCAAAGTCCGAAGCAGATGGAAGCCGATCCAGCAGCATTTCGATGTCTCCCCGACGATAGAGGGCGAAGAAGTAGTCGCGCCGTGTGGCCACGTCGTTCTCTTGGAGGTGCTGGAGCAACCTAGCGAGCTGCTCCTCCAGATCGGCCAGAACGGTCGGTTGAAGGGCTAGCATCTGATGGTTCAGGGTCCGAACGCCCAGGAACCCCTCGCGGCGCTGCGGTCGGACTGAATGACCCCGTCCGCGAAGCGACTTCAATTCCTCGAGGGCATCGATCTTTCGACTCTTCAGGTCTCTCAGAGCGGCTGAGTCGGTCAGTTGTCGCTGTGGGTTGTAGATCAGATCGCGGCGACGCAGTTTCAGCGCTCGCGCCGCGTCCGGTCCGACGTCATGTCGCGGCAACGCCAGGTGCAAGGTGGCCGACACCGCGATCATCGAGGGTGGCTCGAATCGGTAGTAGTTGCGGATCAATCCGTCGGTGATCCGATCGTACTTGGCCCCGCCGATCCCCTGGACGAACAGGTCGGCGAGCAACAGGCGGGCCCAGAGAGTCAGCATCAGCGCCCGAGGGCGAAAACACCAGTCGCCCAGCGACCGCAGAGCGGCATCGGCTGTATCCCAGTCCGACAGACTGCGGTGTGCCATATCGCCTATGACGCCATCGCCCGCGTAGAGGGTGATCCGGTCACCGCGCCTGGTCACGTAGAGTCGACGACGCGTTTCACCGCGTTGATACGCCCATAGCGGTAACTCCTGGCGGTCGCCTGACCGGTGTAAATCCGGAATGGGATGTTGCGAGCTGCGGACACCCAGCTCCCGCCGGTAGTCGGCCAGAGCTTCGTTGTACGAGGCGGCGAATCGATCCGCGTCCCCGACAATCTCGGCCAGCATCGGGCCGTACCACACCCGACTGATTCGGTGATCGAGCAGCTCAATCCCCAGGGTTTGTTCCACCGCTCGGCGAGCTCCGACCATTTGATCGACCCAGTGCGCCCCGTCGGCCGAACCGGTTCGGACGGCCGCAAAATAGTCGCCGAGCATGGAGGTCTCGAATCGTTCGCCGAACGCGACCCGCACCTGCGATTCGAATTCCCGGCGCCCCGGCCCATCGACCGGATCGATGTTCTCGTAGGCGACATTCGGCTGGGCATCGGCGTAGGGAACGATGAGTCGCCGGAGGCGGTTGGTTTCGAGGGAGGGGACTGCGAGTCCGGTCTCTTTGGGGGCGTCGTTGTCGGCGACAAGGTTTATGGCGGTACCGCCCGTCGCGTTGGCCAACCGAACAGCCACGACGTGTTTGGCCCAAACGCCCGGGTGAATGAACTCGGGCTGATGCCCGGTGACAATGATAGGCGCGTCAGGCTCGCCGACCAGTGCGCTGCGAATTCGATGACGTAACGTTTGCAGATCAATACCGGCAAACCGAGCCGATGAACCCGCGATCAACCGCCGGTTGGATGCAATTAGCTTCGGGTGAACGCTGGCGGGCGGCTCGACGAGCGTGTCGCCATGATCGGGCGGCGTAGCCAGACGGGAGTAGTCAAGCATGGCTAGTCGCACACAGGTGGCCGGCAGCACGGTGCTGCATCGACCGAGTGACTCGACTCACCGCAGGGGACCGCTGGATCGCTACTTGGGCCGGTCGTCGGCAGCCACGCGGCCACGGATACCGGTGGACCCGATGCATCCACCGCTTCCAGCTCGGCGTTTAGGGTGGCCAGATAGTGCGAAAGGCGGGCCGCCGGGTCGTCCAGCTCGCCACCAAAATGACGATTCGGATCGTTGTAAATCAACCTGATGGGCAATTCCGAGATCCGCAGCCCGGCTCGCCAGGCCTGGACCCATAGTTGCAGGGGCATGGCGTATCCCGGGACGGTGATGCGCAGACTCCGCAGGCCGGCTACGCGGTACGCCTTGAACCCGCAAAAAGCGTCCGTCAGGTGGAGCCCCAGGCGATCGTTGAGCAGAGCGGTGATCTGATGATTGATCGCCCGCCGGTCGGCCGGGGCCACGGATTGATCGGCCGCGTCAGCCAGGTATCGCGAGCCACTGACGATGTCCCAGCGATCCGTTTGGGCAGCGGCGATGAACTCGGGGATGTGGGACGGCTCGTGTTGCCAATCGCAGTCCATGGTGATCAGCCAGTCGTAGCCGGCCTGGATGGCGTGATCGAAGGCATCGGCCAGGCTTTGTCCGTAGCCTAGGTTTCGGCTGTGTTGAATCACCGTCAACCGGGTCTCGAGGGCGAGCAGACGCGGCGTATCGTCGGTCGAGCCATCATCGATGACCAGGATGTCGCTCACGTAGTGGCGGGCGTGACTGAGCACCGTCTGGAGATGGGCAGCCTCGTTATAGACGGGTATGGCTAGTAGCGTTCGGCTGGCGGACATTTTCGTGAGTCTCGCTCCCAGGCGGTCCTAGGGAACCCACCCGGGAAGTCGTTTCCAGTATTGGTCGTGTCGGCTGGGCGGGGCCGATTGCGTCGCTCAGCGGCCCGGGCAGTTGCCTGGGCGACGGCGACCCGGCATAGTATATCCCCGGCGTACGATTTCAAGCGCGGCTGAGGGCGAGCCAGGGTGGCGTGCCGATGCAAAGAGGTCTGCAGCCGCGTCGAACCCGTGTTCGAGACCATTTTGCGGCAAGAAACCACCCGACCGCACCCGATTGAGGGTGTGGGGATCGAGCGGGAGTGAGACGACGATGATGGGTAGCAAGAATCGATGGGCGTCGCATGCGCTGGCGGCCGGGCTGATGCTGAGCGTCAGCGGCTGCGTGGCCTACAGCCATCTTCGAGCGGATCAGCATGTCCGAGCCGGGCAGAACCTGCTCGCCCAAGACAGTCTGGAGGATGCCCTGGCCGAGTTCGAGGTCGCCGTCGAGCTTCACCCGCAGCTGGCGGTAGCTCACTCGAAGATGGGCGTCATCTTCCGGCGACTCGGGGACTACGATCGGGCGGTGGACAGCTTCGCGGCGGCGGTTCGATACAACCCCCGATCGTTCGACGACACGATTAACCTGGCCCAGTTGTATCACTATACCCAGCGTGTGCGGGACGCGATCCAGGCCTACCTTCACGCCTGCACCTTGCGACCTCGGAGCTTCGACGCCCAATTGAACCTCGGCGTTTGCTACCAGCAATCCGGCGACCATGTCCAGGCCATCGAGCGCTTTCAGCGGGCCATCCAGAGCGATCCCGACCAACCGTTCGCCTACGTGAACCTCGGTGTCGCTTTTGACGCACAGGGCAAGTACTACGAAGCGATCAATGCGTACCGGGAAGCGCTCGAACGCGACAACAAGCAACCTCTCGTGTTGGTCAACCTTGCTCATACCTACATGAAACAGGAGCGCTTTCACATCGCTCGGATCACTCTGGAGCAAGCGATCAAGATGGACCGCGAGCTCTCAGCGGGTCACGAAGCCATGGGGTATTGCCTGTTCCGCTTGCAGGATTACGCGGGAGCGACTGAGAGTTATCGTACTGCGTTGGTGTACGATCCGCGCCTGCCCGGGGCGCTCGCCGGACTTGGGTCGATCAGCATGCTCGCCTACCTGAACGGCGACGACCGACCTGATCTCAGATCTGAAGCTCTGGAATACTGGCACCGCTCCCTGGAACTCAATCCGAGCCAGCCGCGAGTCCACAAGTTGGTCAACCGCTACAAACGCTCAACCTCCGATCCGGAATCGATCCTCCTGGACGTCCGTCGTACGCCCTGACTACCGACCGAACAGTTTCCGTCACGCTCAAGGAGGGTCGCCGCCTGATCATGGTGAATCGTGCGATGCCGATGAGCCGCATCAAGTTGCCAAACGCCATTCGTCTCAACGAAACCGGCCTCGTCATCTTTCCCGCCGCTCCGGGGTTTTATCTCAAACCGCAATCGATCGACGATTTGGTCGACTTCGTCGTCGGCCGCGTGCTCGATCTGCTCGCCATACCTCACTCACTAAATATCCGCTGGCGCTCTCCCGCCGATTCCGGTTAGCCATTAGGCTACCGTCGGGGACCGGACTGAGCATGACCAGCCAACCGACGACCATCGGCCCGTACGAAGTCATCCGCGAGATTGGCCGCGGCGGCATGGGCGTGGTCTATCAGGCGCGAGACACGCGGCTCGACCGCGAAGTCGCTATCAAGGTGCTGCCGGAGGCGATGTCCCGCGACAAGGAGCGTGTGCTGCGTTTGGAGCGTGAGGGCAAGCTGCTGGCGTCGCTGAATCACTCGAACATCGCCCAGATCTACGGGTTTGAAGTCGCCGACAAACAGAAGTTTCTCGTGCTGGAATACGTCGAAGGCGAGACGCTGTCTCAACGTCTTAAGCGCGGACCTTTGCCCGTCGATGAAGCGATTGAAGTATGCAAGCAAATCACCGAAGCGCTCGAATCCGCCCATGAACACGGCGTCATCCATCGTGATTTGAAACCGGGCAACGTCATGGTCAGGCCGGACGGGACGGTGAAAGTGCTGGACTTCGGCCTCGCCCGTGCCATGACGGACGACTCGACCGATGCGATCGATGCGAACTCGCCGACGATCACGGCCAACTTCACGAAACCCGGCGTCGTGCTCGGAACGGGATCATACATGAGCCCGGAACAGGCTCGCGGGCGACCGCTCGACAAGCGCACCGACATCTGGTCGTTCGGCGTGGTGCTCTACGAATGCCTGACGGGCCGCATGCTCTTCCGCGGCGAGACCGCGACCGATTCGATGGGTGCGGTGCTGCACAAAGACGTGGATTGGAGTCTGCTTCCCGCGGACACTCCGTCTAATGTTCGCCGCGTGTTGCAGCTCTGTCTCTCGAGGAACCTCCGCGACCGCCTGCACGACATCGCCGACGCGCGGATCGAGTTGACAGAAACGGAGCCCACACCGCAAGGCGACCCGACTCCCGTGCATCGCTACCGGATTGCCCTGGGGGTGCTGGGGGTCGTTGCCCTTCTTGCGATCCTGACGCCCTTGCTGTGGTCGCAATTGGGCGAAACAGATGGAACGCAGGGCAACGGGAGTGAGAATCCGCTTGCCGGATCCAGGTTCAGCAAGATAACCGATTTCGCCGGATCTGAATTCGACGCTGCGATCACTCCAGACGGCCGATTCTTCGCGTTCGTCTCCGACCGCGAAAGCCCGTTCGAGATGTTCGTGGGTCAAATCGACTCCGGCGGAATCCGCAACCTGATGCGGGGCAGGGACGCGGCTCGGCTGACGGATGACGGCCGGATAGCGATTCGTACCATCGGGTTCAACGGCGACGGATCCGAGATCTGGTTCCGTGATCAACGTAACAGGCTGCGCTCGGTACCTCTGTTGGGTGGAGCGGTGCGCAATCTGGTTGGCGAGAATGCGGTCGCTGTGGCATGGTCTCCCGATGGACAGCGCATGGTGTATCAAGAGAAGATATCGGGCGACCCGATCTACGTTGCTGACCCCGACGGCGCGCACACCCGGCTGATCCTCGGATCGACAGATGGCATACACCAACACCATCCCACTTGGTCCGTGGACGGCCGGTGGATCTATTTCGTGCGTGGTCGACCGCCACTGGAGATGGACCTCTGGCGGGTGCGGCCTGACGGCGATGAGGCTGAACGCCTGACCTGGGGGAACCTGGACGTACGTTATCCGGCGCCGATCGATGAACGGACGGTAGTCTACTGCGCCCTCGATGCCAACGGCGCGGGACCCTGGCTTTGGGCAGTCGACGTTGAAACAAAGAGTTCACGGCGTGCA
>JADFPW010000408.1 GCA_022562105.1 Planctomycetota bacterium | reverse complement strand
TTAACCACACGCGGGGGCCATTATCGGCTGTCAAGCTGGGATAGTTTAGCCCAACGCCCCGTCCGGTTCGAGCCAGGGTCCCCGGATTGGCCTTGCCGGCCCCGCGACGGTAAAGTGGGCGGCATGGGAACGATCAGCGACCCCAAATTCGCCATGGAGGCGGCTCGAATCGCCAGCGATCGCAAGGCCGAGGATGTGACGGTCATGGATCTCCGGGGGATCTCTCCGGTGACCGACTACTTCGTCATCTGCACGGGCACCTCGGACCGGCAGATGCGGGCCATTTGCGACGAGATCCGCGAGTACGGACAGCGGATCGGCCTGCGTTCGATCGGCGTGGCGGGATACGACACGGGTCAATGGATCCTGATCGACTTCGTCAACGTGGTGGTGCATATCTTCACTCCCGAGCACCGTGAGTACTACGACCTCGAGTTGCTGTGGGGCGACGCGCCGCGGGTCGATTGGTCACGATCCGCTACGGCCTAGTGTAGTGCTTCATGCCGATGGTATCCTATCCGAGCCCCGACCGTGAGGGAGGGAGACAGAAAAACCGCTCCCTCACGGTCGCGGCTCGGTTAACAAAAACAGCGGGATCCATGAAACGCTACCCCAGGAGGTTGCTACTTGACGCCGTTGATTGAGGTTCTGGAAGAACGCGTGCGCAGGGCCCTGGCGTCGCGATTCGGCGAGGCGGGGGCCAACATTGATCCCGTCATGCGCCGTGCGCAAGACGAGCGCTTCGGCGACTACCAGTCGAACTGTGCGATGGGTCTTGGCAAACGCCTCGGTCGGAATCCGCGCGACGTAGCTGAAGATATCATTAGCGCCCTCGACGTGGCCGACCTGTGTGAGCCACCCACGTGCGCCGGTCCCGGATTCATCAACTTCCGATTCAAGCCCAGCGCGTTGAGTGACCGCCTGTTGGGTATCGTAGCCGAGGATCACGCTGCCGGCGAGGACCGTCTGGGTGCCGATCGCACCGCGCACCCGGAGATTGTCGCCGTGGACATGTCCAGTCCCAACTTGGCCAAGGAGATGCACGTCGGCCATCTGCGGAGCACGGTGATTGGCGACTGCGTCAGCCGCCTGCTCGAGTTTCAAGGGCACACGGTGTACCGGATCAACCACGTCGGGGATTGGGGAACCCAGTTCGGCATGCTGGTGGCCTACCTAGGCCGAACCAAACCGGAGTTACTCCAAAACCCTGACGACCTGGAAATAGCGGACCTGGAAGCGTTTTACGTCGAAGCCAAGGCGGTGTTCGATCGCGATCCGGAGTTCGCCGCGGAATCGCGTAAAGCCGTTGTCGCTCTGCAAGGCGGTGATCCGATCACCCGCAAGATTTGGAAGGCGTTTTGCGCCGAATCGCTGCGTCACTGCCACCAAATCTACCAGCGACTGGATGTGACGCTCGAAGATCGGGGCGAGAGTTTTTACAATGATCGTCTTGCCGGCGTGGTCCGCACGTTGCGTGATCAAGGCCTGGCCGTGGAAAGCGATGGAGCGGTCTGCGTGTTTCTCGACGGCTTCCAGACCCGCGACGGTCAGCCCCTGCCTATGATTATCCAGAAGTCCGACGGCGGATACAACTACTCGACCACCGACCTCGCCGCCATGCAGCATCGGCTCGACGAACTCGGCGCGACGATATTCGTTTACGTGGTCGGCGTCACCCAAAAGCTGCATCTCGAACAGTTGTTCGCCGCCACCCGGAAGGCGAATTGGGCTACGGACGCCGTGCGCCTCATTCACCTGGCGTTCGGAAGCATGTTGGGCAAGGATGGAAGGCCCTTCAAGACTCGCCAGGGAGGGACCATCAAGCTCAAGGATCTGCTCGACGAAGCGGTGATCCGGGCACGCAAGGTCATCGACGACCAGCGGACACGGGGCTCCACGCCGGACTCGTCTGTGCCGGAGACCAAGTCGAGCACGTTCACCTCGGCCCAGATCGACCATATCGCCGAGACCGTGGGAATCGCAGCCGTCAAGTACTTCGACCTGTGCCACAGCCTGGGTAGCGACTACAAGTTCGACGTGGACAGCATGTGTTCGCTGGACGGCAACACCGCTCCGTATCTGCTGTACGCCTATACGCGGATCCAAGGTATCGGTCGCAAGGCCGGCATTGACTTCAATACCATCCCCACCGACATCCGCCTGGTGCTCGAACACGACACCGAAATCCGGTTGGCCAAATCCCTGTGCCGCTGGCCGGAAGTCTTTCGCCAAAGCGCAGGCGAGCTGCGCCCCAATGTCTTGACCGACTACCTATACGAGCTGAGCAAGTCGTTCAGCCTGTTCTACGACCGGGCTCGTGGTGTGCGGGTCGTTGACGCGCGCCCCGAAAGCACACGCCTCAGTCGCTTGCGGCTATGCGACCTAACCGCCCGTACGCTCCGACTCGGGCTGGGGTTGTTGGGGATCCAAACCTTGGAGCGCATGTAGCGACGCGCGCTTCCTGCGCCCCAGGCTGGTGCAGGAGGGCGTGGGAGGTTGACAACCCCGGCGAGTTGCTGGAATCTACCGATCAATCGTCCCGGTTGGGTTGCCGGCGGTCAGCGTGCATGTACGGCGGCCCAGCCGCCTGATGTCGAGATCAAGTAGCTCCATAGGGAGATTGTCACTATGTCCCATGTTGTTGCCGAGCCATGCATCAAGTGCAAATACACGGATTGTGTGGCCGTTTGTCCGGTGGATTGCTTTCACGAGGGCGTGAACTGCCTGGTGATCGATCCGGAAACCTGTATCGATTGCGGGTTGTGCATTCCGGAGTGTCCTGTGACGGCCATTTACACCGAGGAAGACCTGCCAGAGAAGTGGTCCGACTTCGTCGAGCTCAATGCCAAGTACACCGAGGATTGGCCGGTGATCGACACCCAGAAGGATCCGCTGCCCACGGCCGACGAGTTCAAGGAGGTCGAGGACAAGCGCGACCAATTGGACCCAGCCCCGTTTGGAGGGTAGGCTTGCGTGGTAGACGTGGCCCGCCAACGGCGGGTGGCGACGCGGTCGGGTCGCCCAGGGGGATCCGCGTCACCTTCCAGTCTGGATTCAATGTTACGGCGGATCGAGGCCGTCCTCCCCCATCGACAATCGAAAATCGGCAATCGACAGTCCCCTCAGCCCATACCTCCTTAGTCCCTCAGTCCGTTGCTTCTCTCTTCCGCTCGATGAAGCGGGCCATCATCAGGCCGCCCTCGAATAGGGCCATCATGGGCACGGCGAGCAGGATCTGGCTGATCACATCAGGCGGGGTCAGGAACATGGCGGCAATGACGATGGCGAAGATTACGTAGCGTCGCGCCCCGGCCATGGTTTCGGCTGGGACCATACCGGTGATGGCCAGGAACACGACGACAATGGGCACCTCGAATGCGATACCGAAGGCCAACATCAACGACAGCACGAAGGACATGTAGTCCTTGATGGCCACGTTG
>JADFPW010000058.1 GCA_022562105.1 Planctomycetota bacterium | reverse complement strand
GGCCCGGCGTACCTGAGCGACGGGCGTGCCCCACCCGCCCCGGATAACTGCACGATTGCTCTTCGATAAACCCACCCCCTACGCCTCAGACGGCCTCCGTCGGCTCGCACGATTGCATATATATACATGTATATATCTACAAACGGGTGTGGGGTCCACCGCCCAGGTTCAGCGCGAGACCAAATATTTCTGCGCCGACACGGATAACACCTGGAGCGGCAGCAGCGGGCAAAACTGGCGAACGTTCGGCGGTGGACAAGACTGCGACGATGGAACGCGGGTCGATGCTCCCACCGAGGCCGATCGGGCCGTCATCGTAGGTGGCAAGACGTGCAACGTCGACGTGACCACGGCGGCTGCTGACAGTCTCAACGTCGAGAGCGGTGCCACGCTCAACATCCAGGGCGGCAAGAAGCTGACCCTCGACGACGATGCCGGCAGCAAGACCACGATCGCCGGGACGCTCAACTTGCAAGGGGCGAGCTCCGAGTTGGCGTTCACCACCAACGACCAGACGATCGACGGGGGCGGCAAGATCGTCGGGCAGGACAACGCCGCGAAGATCACGTCGCCCTGTTCAAGACACTCACCAACGATGGTGTTATCCAGGGTAAGCTGCAAATCACCGGCGCCGGCGATTTCGTGAACACCGGTACGGTTCACGCCAACGTGGCGGGGACGCTGGCGATCACGCCCGGCACTATCGAGGACGACTCAGGAGCGCTTTGGAAGATCTCCGTCAGCTCCAGCGCCATCCGGAAGATCAACGTGGGGGATCCGACGTTGGCCGTACTGGACGGGGATTTCGAGATCTTCAACGACGGCAAGCTGATCGTGGAGTCCCCCGGGTTCAAGACCACGGGATCCTTGGTCTGGAAGGGCGGAACCATCAACGTGGGCAGTAGTTCGCTGGCGGATTTCGGGATTCCGATTCCATAGTGGTGCGCTTTGGCTAGATCGGAGCTAGACGCGGCGGCGGAGTGGGCGCGGAAGTCCAGGCAATTCTCGGACTTCCGCCCCCCTCCTCGACGCCTTGTCCATGGGTGGCGAACCGGGTAGAATTGCTACCCAGGCGATCCTGGACTGGAGGACCATATGAGCAACAAGCTGATGTCCCGCTTTCTCGTTGCGCTTTTGCTCGCTTTCTTGGCTTCGCCCGTCTCCGCGGGCGAACGGAGCTACACTTTCTACAATATCTTTTATCCGTTCTGCGGCTTTGACCCTATGACCGAAGCTACTGACGTGAACGACTCGGGCGTGGTGACCGGATATTTCCTGACGGAAGACTGCACCCAGGTGCACGGAATCACCTGGATCAACGGCGTGATGACGGATCTGGACGACACCTATCCGGACGGTGTGTTTCGCGGTGCTCAAGCCATCAGTCGAGACGGTGTGATCCTAGGCACCAGCTTTGTCGAGGAAGTCTTGGTCCTGCGAGACGACGTTGTCGAGCCGCTGCCAGTCCCGCCCGGTTGCGAGGAGCACGAAGTGGCCAGCGATATGAACGATGCCGGAACCATGGCCGTCGGATCGTGTGACCGCAATGGAAGTGGGCTTTCCGTTCCGTCGGTCTATTGGATCGACGAGGGGATCTCCCTGGCTCTGGACCTGCTCCCCGGGTTGCCGGACGATGCGACGGGCGAGGCGCGTGGCGTCAACGATGCTGGCGTCGTGATCGCGAAGATCGACGGCGAAGCTCGGGCGTACACCTGGATCGACGGTGAAATCACCGAGATCCCCAATCTCGTGGGTGGAACCGGCATCGGGGTATCGGCCATCAACAACCACAACCTGATCGTCGGAGAGGCCGAAGTGGAAGATGGCAGTTTGCCGGCTATGAGCTACGACCTCAACACCGGGGTGATGACCATCTTGGGTCCCGGGCGGGCCGACGCGGTCAACGATCGCGGGTCGGCCGTGGGGCTGGTCATTCTCGATTTCACCGACGTTCACGCGATGCTCTACGAAGGCGGCGAGGCCATCGACTTGTCCCCGTTCTTTCCGGCAGTGCTGGCCGATGACGCTGGCGCCGAGGCCATCAACAACTATGGCTGGATCGTCGGATGTGCGGAAGAATGGGGAAACGGTCCCTTACACGGCTGGCTGCTGGTCCCCGAGTACGACAAGGGCGACTACGACGGCGACACCGACGTGGACCATCAGGATTTCCAGCACTTCCAGCGTTGCTTCGCGGCTGAGCCCTATCCCAACGGCATGCTGCACGTCGGTTGCAGCGTGTTTGACTTCGACGACGACGTAGACTTGGACCTGGAGGACTACGCCGCCTTCCAATCCGCCTTCACCGGCCCCACCGCCCCCAACAACAACCCCAACGGCCCCGGGTAATCGATCGGCGATGCCGTGTTCCGCGCTACCCCTCGGCGGGTTCGTCCGTGTTCGTGTCGACCGCCAACGGAGTTGCTCCCTCGGCTACGGCGCTCGACTCGGCGTCGGTGTCGTCGGTGGGTTCGGAAGGGTCGTCCGGCGCGGTTTCAGATTCGCCGTGTTCTGACTCGACCCGCTTTGCAGAGGTCTCGACTTCCGGGGCGTTTGCGGAAGCCAGCGTCGTAGAGGTCTCGACCCTCGCACCTGGCTCGTCCTCCGCATCGGGAAGCATGGCCACCAGCGACTCGTCCACGGCCAACCGAATGCGATCGCCCTGGTCCACGCCGCTGGTGATCTCGACGTACACGTCATTGGATCGGTCCACGGTTACTTCGACGGGCTCGACGGACGCCCCAGTCTCCTTGAAGACGAAGTGACGGCGTCCCCTGGAGAAGACGGCCTGGAGGGGCACGCATAACACATCTTCGACGTTGCCGATGAAGATGCGTGCCTTGGCGGTTCCACCGGGATGGAGCGGCAGATTCTCGCCCTCCAGTTTGATTTCCGTTTCGTACTCCTTGACGTCGGGATTGAGCCAGCGGTTTTGTGTGTCGGGCAGGGCACCGATTTTCATGACCGTGCCCTTAAACGTGCGATCTTTGCTTCCCTCGGCTTCGACCTCGACCTGCTGGCCGACCTTAACTTGATCGGCCTTGGATTCGTGGACCCGAACCACCGCGTGCATCACCGTCAAGTCGGGAATCTGCAGAACCACAGTTCCCTTCCACACCGTCTTGCCTTCCCCGATCTGGTCACGCTGCCAGGGCTGGTCTGAGTCGCCGTACACCACAATCCCGGGCCCCGGAGCGGTGATCGTGGTCTTTTGCAACTGCTCTTCCAGGCGCTTGATTTTCTCCTGGAAGAGCTTCAAGGCCATTTCCTTGGCTTCAATGTCGGCCAGCTTCGACTTGGTGTTGTCCTGGGCCGACTGCTTCACGAAAGCCAACTCCTCCTCCGCATCGTGGACTGCTGATTCCTTTTCGTCCTGATCCTTGTCATGCGTGTAGTCGTTCAGCGATCTCAGGGCGAGTTTGGTCTTGGCCTTGTCAGCCTTGGCCTTGACCCACACGATCTTGGCCTTCAGAAGATCGGGGCCGGTGATGACTCCCTTCTCCGCCAAGGTTTTTGAGGCCTCATACTCCTGCTCGGCACGCAGTAGCTCGTTCTCGGCGTTTTCCAACGCCACCTCGGCGTCGGCGAGTTGCTGCGGCCAGTCGGCCTCGGTGTACTTCTCGAGATCCAGTTTCGCCTGGGTCACCGTGCGCCGGGCCGCTCTGATTTTCTTGGTGCTCTCGTGCTGATGTGTGGTGGCATCGGTATTCGAGCGAACCAGGGCGTTTTGGGCTTCGTTTTCCCTGGCCCGTTCGGCCTGGAGCTTCTCTTCGATCTTGTCGCCGGCGAACTCGACCAGGAAGTCGCCCTCCTGAACCGCGTCGCCCTCGGGGATTAGTTTGAGGATCTTTCCCCCGCCTTCGATATCGCAAACGATGTTGGTCGATGTGGCCGCCTTGAGCGTCCCCTTCTCCTCCAAGACGATCGGGAAGCTACGCCGCACCACCTCGTAGGAGGTCATCGAGTCGGACACCGTCTCGGAACCCGAACGCAGTACCAGATACGCCCCGCCTACCGGGATGGCGATCAGAGCGGCGACCGACGCCCGTAACCACCCCCGACCTCGAACCGGAGCGTGTGGAACTGAAGGAACCGGCGGGCGCTTGACCGCTCCGGCCGACATTCGGTCATCCGATTTCCGCGGCGGTGGCGGCTTTGGTAATTCAGTACTCATCGCTCAGCTTTCCTTCCGCGGGACAGCCCGCGAGCCATCCGTGATTCCGCAGGCGCCGACATCAGCCTGGGTGCCACTAAGCCGTGGCCCAGTCGTTTTCGCGAGCCCCCGCAGCCTCATCGAGCCGCCCAGCTTCATCATCGGCCGGCGACTGGTATCCACGATACGCCCTGGACATTGTACGCAATCGTCATCCGCTGGGTTGCCGATTGCCCGCCCATTACAGCTTAGCAATCGCCCTATATTGCATATTCTTGTCAGGGGCGGCCGTATTCGTTCGATTGGGATAATTTGGTACGCGTCAGTCGGTCGCCGGCTCCGGCGTGGGATCGTCGGGACGTACCCATCGCCCGTCGTCACCCACGCGAAGGGTGCCGGTATCGAGAAGGAACTCCAGGATGGCGATTCGATAGTCGGACTCGGCTGTCGCGAAGCGATCGGACGCTCGCCGGTAGGCGTTTTCCGCCTCGATCTTGTCGCGGTTCGAGGACAGCTTGCCCACCTCGAACAGAATCTTGGCGTGCTCCCGGCGCACCGCGTTGATGTTGATGTTCTCACGCTGGACTTCCATGGAGAAGTGGGCCTGTTTCAGCCGGCGCAGGGCGCTTCGCACCTGCACGCGCACGCGGTCTTTGGCCTCGTCATAAAGTCGTTCAGCCCGGCGAAGGCCTATCCACGCAGACCGGTAGTCGTTGCGTTCCCGTTTGCGATCCAACGGGATTTCCAACTCGGCCATTCCTCGCCAGGTAGCCCGCTCGGTATTGAAGCTGGCGGAGTTGAGACGGGTGCTGTCGGTGTCCAGGGTCACGCTTCCGCTCAGGTCAAACTGCGGAAGAAGGTTATTCCTGGCGATGACCACAGCCCGGCGGGCGTCGTCCACTGCATCCAGGTCGTTGAGCAGATCGAGTCGATAGCGCAGCGCCGTTTCGGTGGCCACTGCTTCGCCGACCTTCGGATCGACCAGGCCAACTTCCTCGGCCACGATGTCGAGCGGCGTGTCGGTCGGCATGCCAAGACGAATCTTGAAGAAGTCCAGCGCCGTCTCGAAGAACTCCCTCGTCGTAATCACATCGTTGGTGGCGATCAGGTATTCGACCCGGGCGCGATCCGCCTCCACGCGAATGAGCTTTTCCTTCTCCACCAATGCCTGAGCCCGCTCCAAGTCGGACAGGAAACCCTTGACGCTCTCCTCGGCGTTCTCTATTGCGGACTTGTTCACCAGCAGATCAAAATAGTCGCTGGCGATGTCCACCAGAAAGGTGCGGCGAAAACGCTCGAAGTTGCGCGTCGCGTAGATCAGATTGCGTTCCGCCTGATAGCGGGACTCATACGCCACCCTCCCGGCCCCGCGCAGCAGCGGGAGGTCGGCCGATAGAATCGCTACACCCGTCTCGGCCGAGGTGACATGCACACCAAGATCACGCATCAGCGAGTGGACGACCTGGGCGGTCACCTGCCCGCCGTAGGGCAAAGCCTGGGTCACGGAAAAGTCGGCCACCGCGGTCATCGCCCGGTCGAAATCGCGGACCTGACCGAAATCGGCGAACTCGGCACTCACGGTGCTGACCAATAGCGGCGTCCACAAGTGACGCTCTAGCGTCAGATCCAGGGCGGCCAGGTACAGATCCTCCTTAGCAGTCTGGTACTCGCGCGAGTGCTTCAACGCGTACGCCAAAGCATCGGCGAGCGTGAACATCAGCGGATCGGCGTCAGTCGGGGCAGGTTCGTCGGCGGTAGCTTCCGATGGGTTCGCCTCGGAGGCCGCCTCCGGACGGGCTTGGAAGGCGGACGGCACCCCCGGATCAACCGGGTGCGGGACGAAGTCGTACTTGTCGCCGCCTCGACTCGCCGCGCCGTTTTCGGCTCCGAGGCGGACGGCGTGGGTCTCTCCGAGCGTCGCTTGCTGGCGTTGCTCGATGAGCCGATAGACCTCCCGATCCGCGTCAGCCAGGAACCAAGCGTGGCATCCACTCAGCCCAATGACCGCCGCAAGCCCGAGGAAACGAACCAGTGAGAGCTTGTTCATGGGGCGAAGTGTCCCTGGACCCGCGCCACTCTGCAAGCCGGTGCTCCGGCGCACCTGGATCCAGGGACCATACGAGCCGCGCCCGTGAGGAAGCGGTTTCCGGTAACGCAGCCCCACCGGCGTATCCCCGCTCCCTCACGGTCGCGGCTCGGTTTGGTTTGCCCAACGTATCAGGCGCGACAGAGCGCTGGCCCGGATTCGCTGACCGGGAGCGACATTTTCCGACAACTCTTCATCGCCTGGCCGAACGCCGCGTCGGATCGGTTCGACCAGCGCGCATTCTGCGACCTCGGTGGCCAATCTAGGCCCCACGTTGCCCAGCCGGATTCACACCTCTAGAATCGCCCTGATAGTAGGCTGGCCATGCGTATTCATGGCGAAGCGTTCGAGGACAAACAGCGCACGCCCATGACCGGTGACATACCGGCCGGGCTCGCTTACCGAGGGACAAGGGCCGAATGATAGAATCGCCGCCAATCGCCACATTGACCAGACGCCCATCGACTGGGCGATCGACCTCGCCCCGCTCTCGGCGGACGATGGCGGTGACATGTGTGATGGTAGCGGTCACCACCCTCGCCCGACCGGCGGCTGGTATCCCTCATCAGCTCCTGCAAGCCGTTCCGGCCGATGCTACGGCCGCCCTCCTGTACGACCCCGTCGATGATTTCACCGAAGGAAACCACTCGATGTTGACTCTGGCCGCCCTCCTGCTCGAACGTGGGCGAGAAATGGGGCTCGCCTCGCAGTTCGGAGGATCGGTCGGCCGGACGCTGGACATCGTGGGTTCGCTTCCGGTGGTGGCCCACCACCCGTTGGCTATGGTGTTGCTCGATATATCGAGCGTGCCTCGTCCCGACGGCGGAGCCCAGTTGAGCACGCTGACGGTAGGGTTGGTCATCGACACCAATGGACAGCACGACGCCATTGCCCAGCGCGTTCGCTTCCTGCTGGGCATTTACACAAACAACGTTTACGGCCGAATTGATAAGATCGACTCCGACGGCGAAACTTCCTATCGCCTGACAGATTCGCGGCTTCCGGATTGGGCGGTCATGCATTGGGGGCCCATAGGGAATCTCTACGTCCTGACGTTGGGCACGGGGGCGTTTGACCGCATTTCCGCTGCCCTCCGCGGCGCCGGGCCGAGCCTGGCCACTGACGGATGGTCCGTCAAGGCCCACCGCGAGACGGCGGGTGCCGACGCATCTCTACAGGCCTACCTCAACGTGACGCGTCTGTTAAGTTCGCTCGGTGCGTCCGCCAGGAAGCGTACCAAAGATGTATTGACATCCATACGGCTGCGGTCAGCGAATCGCGGGCTCTGGAGCATCGGGCAGGACGACCGGGCGGTGCGCATTCTCAGCTTGATCGATATCGGAGGCCAGGATCGGCTCATCCCCCTCTCTGCCTCCGGCTTCACAGATTCGCCGCTCGACAGTATCATCCCGCCCGAGGCGGATTGTTACCTCATTGTCGAACGTCGGCCCGAAGACCTCATACTTCGCGTCCGTGATACCTATCTGGATACTCTCACCACGTCCACCCGCCACGAGCTGATCGAGAGGTGGGCTCGAGAGGAAGCGGCGGCGGGGATTTCCGTACGGCGCGACCTGATTGGCCAACTGGGTACCTACCTGGTGTTTCACCCGTACCCTCCGCATCCTCTCGGGATCCCCATGCTGTGTACCGTGCTGATCGAAATCGAGGGATCCACGACGTCGGTACGAAACAGTCTGAATGCCGCTCTCGGTCACTATCGCAATCTGCTCGCCCAACCATCCGACGATCGGGGTCGGTCGTCCGCATCGTGGCTGCGGCGCGATGCGGACGGGGTATGGTATATTCAGTTCGGACTGCTGGGCCCGGCGATCGGAGTGACCGACGGCTGGATCGTCATCGGATACTCGCCGCACGCGGTTCGTCAGAACATTCAGTATCTCCAATTGCATCGAAGCCCGACGGCCGCGCCGCCGGGACCCAGCCAACCGTGAGCGAACCGCGCCTGTACAATCGCGAGTTCTTCCAGGTATTCGCTACCGCCATGTTGACCATGACCGGGTATGGATTGCAGTTCCACTTCGGGCAATTCATGGACTTCCGGGGGTACGGGGTGGATGTTCTGGGATGGGTAACGGGAATCGCCATGGTATCCAGCATCGCCGCCCGCCCTTTCCTCGGCGGGTGGATCGACCGGGTGGGTTGTCGACCCGTGTGGATCAGCGCGGGCATTACCGCGGCCGGGGCCACGTTCGCCATGCAGTACGCCGATAAGCTTTGGTGGCTGATCATCCTCCGTTCCGTGGGCATGGTCGGCTCGGCGACGGTAATGGCAGCGGTCATTGTCTATGCGACGCAAGTGGCTCCGCCGCATCGGCGAGCCGAAAGCGTGGGTGTGATCGGACTCGGAGGCCTGGTGGGAATGACCATCGGCCCCATACTCGGCGATTGGGTATTCTCATCCAACACCAGTCTGTTGCCAACTTATCAGAGGTTCTTCACCATCAGCGCCGCATGCATGGCTGCGGGCTGTTTGATGATCGTGAACGTGGGGGCTCGCCATCGATCCGAGGGCTCGCCTGAGACCAGTGATCACTACCTGAATGTCGTTCGGAAACACTGGCCGGGGACCATACTACTGGTTGGACTGGTATTCAGCATGACCTTCACCATCCCTTCCATGTATTTGGAGCGACTGGCTGCGGAACGTGGATTCGACGACATCATGCTGTTCTTCCTTTGCTACGCTCCCACAGCGATGATTCTGCGTATTATCTTCCGCCGCCTGCCACAACAAATCGGTCGTGGACGCACCATGCTCATAGGAATGGCCTTCATGTCCGTCGGGGTTCTCTGCCTCATTCCCGTATCTCAGGAGTGGCATCTGATGCTGGCGGGGTGCCTGATGGGCAGCGGACATTCTTTCACGTTTCCGTCGATGGTGGATCTCGCCTCCGCTCACTTTCCATTGGACAAGCGGGGCCTGGGGATGTCTTTGATTCTCGGGGCCGGGGACATGGGCGCCTTGGTCGGGTTCATCGTCAACGGGCAACTCATCGATCGAGTGAGCTTTAGCACGTGCTTCATCGTCATGAGCGGCTCGATGATGGCTACGGCGACGTTATTCGCCCTTCGTCGAGGGCGGGCCCAACCTGACAGGGCCGCCCTGGGAACGACGCGATGATCATAGGCACTCACCGTCCGGCGCCGACCGACTCGGTTGCCCAGACGGAGGGAATTGTCCAGAATGGCTCCATCGCCGTCGCCGTCCGCCGAAGGCGGATCATGGCGGGGACAGGCGATGGCGCATACTCAACGGAGGTGTTGGCAACATGAAGAAGCTCGTAAGCCTGGTTGCAGCGATCGTGTTCTTGCCGGGCGCTACGCTGGCCGCCGGCGCTCTCGATCAATGGGGCCAATGGCGCGGACCCCTGGGCAACGGCGTGGCCCCTCACGGACGACCGCCTGTGGAATGGAACGAAGGCAGGAACATTCGCTGGAAGGTGGCGATTCGGGGCCAGGGGCATTCGACGCCGATCGTCTGGGGTGACCGCATCTTCCTCACCACCGCGATCCCCTCCGGTGAGGCCCTTCCACCTCGACACGAGCATGCACCGGGGGCGCACGACAACAGGCCGGCCTCGAGCGAATACGAGTTCGTGGTCCTGGCCCTCAGCCGCCGTGATGGCAAGACGCTTTGGGAGCGCACGGTACGGACGGAAAGGCCCCACGAGAGCACGCACGAGAGCGGAAGCTGGGCGTCGGCATCGGCGGTGACCGACGGCGAGGTTCTGATCGCGTCCTTCGGCTCTCGTGGCGTTTATGGCCTCGACCTGAGCGGTCACTTGTTGTGGCAGACGGATGTGGGCGACATGCAGATCCTGCACGGCCACGGCGAGGGTAGCTCGCCGGCCCTGCACGGTGATACGGTGGTGGTCAACTGGGATCATCAGGGCGAGTCATTCGTGATCGCCCTGGATAAACGCACCGGCCAGCCGAGATGGAAGGTGGGCCGAGATGAAGGCACGTCGTGGTCCAGTCCATTGATTGTGGAGCACGACGGAAAGGCCCAGGTCATTGTGGCTGCGACCCATCGCGTGCGGGCTTACGATCTAGCCACGGGTGCTGTTATCTGGGAATGCGCCGGTCTCTCGGGCAACGTAGTCGCGTCACCCGTAGCGGGTGACGGTTTGGTATACGTCACCAACAGCTACGAGACACGCGAGCTGATGGCCATTCGACTGGAGGGCGCACAAGGCGACATCACCGGTACGGACCACGTGGTCTGGACGCGTCATCGCCACACGCCCTACGTCCCATCGCCACTGCTCTACGGCGGCAAGCTCTACTTCCTCAAACACTACCAGGGCTATTTAACCTGTGTCGACGCCAAGACCGGCGACCCTTTGTTTGGCCCCCAGCGACTCCCCGGCATCCAGAATGTCTACGCGTCGCTGGTCGGAGCCGCCGATCGTGTCTACATCGTCAGCCGTAACGGAACGACCGTGGTCATCAAACACGGGGCCACCTACGAGCTCCTGGCTCGCAACCAGTTGGACGACTCCTTCTCCGCGTCCCCGGCCATCGTCGGGGGGGAACTTTACCTGCGCGGCGAGCAGTATCTCTACTGCATCGCCCAAACACCGGCCGACTAATCCAGCGACTGCTGTTGATAATTAGGATCGACGGCCGGCGAGGCGCTCCGCCGAAGGCGGACTACGTCGTTAACCGGTAGTCACATTCACCTGAGCCAGGAGGCGTAGAGTTCCGGTCGACGATCGGGAAGAAACAACTTCCGGGCATGGCTTGACTCAACCGAATCGAGATCGAGGTCGGCGATGAGGATGTGGTCGATGCCCGTCGGAGCCTGTTCCAGGATCTCGCCGGAAGGTGAACAGACAAACGACGCCCCCGCGAAAGAAACACATTCCTCGGTTCCAACCCGGTTGCACAGGGCGGTGTAGTAGCCGTTCTGAAAGGCCGCGACGCGCATCTCCGCCTCGACCAGTCCCGCGGGCCACTCGTCGACGGCACCGGCCTGGGGAACCAGGACCAATTGGGCGCCTTGCAGGGCCAACGCGCGCATGTACTCGGGGAAATGCCGATCGTAGCAAATGGCCACGCCGATTCGACCCACGGACGTGTCGTAAACGGGTGCCCCGCAGTCACCTGGCGCGTAGTATCCGCGCTCGTGAAAACAGGGGTAGTCGGTAATGTGAACCATGCGCGTTCGGCCTCGAAGTCGACCGTCGGCGTCGATCACCGGCGAGCAATCGTAGCAACGATCCCCATCGCGCTCGAACAGGTTGATGACCACGACCATGCCGAGCTCGCTTGCCGCCTTGCAGAACGCGTCCGTAGTCGGCCCGGGCACGGGTTCGGCCAACCGTGTGACATCACCGTCGGCTGGACGTTGGGGATAAAATGGTTCGAAGGCCAGCTCGGCGAAACACGCGCATCGCGCTCCCATGGCCGCGGCCCGTTTCAACGCCTCGATCCCGCGATTCACATTGGCCCGCTTGTCGCTGGTGGCGTGTTGTTGGATCAACGCGATCCGCATGGCCAAACCCTACGCCGCCGATCGGAAGCTCGCGGTACCCGAGTTCGGCAAACGACGACCTCGCCGCTCGGAGTCTCAAACTTGGTCTCGGGACAGTCATACGCCGATGTCCTACCGAAAGTCAATCCAAGGGGCCTTGAATTGTCGATTTCGCGGGCGGACGCCTACCAGTACCTCCAGCCGATCGGCCCAACGATGGGATGTGAAACAGCCCGCCCGCGCACTCGGCACGCGGGCGGGCTGGCGAAAAAGTACTCTAGCGGCCCATCCACCTACTCGAGACAGGAGAGGCCGAATCTAGCACTGACGAAGCCGGAGTCCAACGGATCGACAGACCCATCACCGTTGACGTCGGCATCACACACGTCCGAACAGGCCGAGGTTGTGATCAGACGTTCGATGGTGTCGGTAGGCCCCGTATTGGCCCCGTTGCCACCGATAGAGTAAATGGCGACGCCGTAGACAGCGACCGCATGGAAGAATCGGTTCTTCAGCATCGGGAAATCGTGCTGGGTCCAGATTTGGTCTTCGGCGGGCGTGGTATCGAAGACCCACACTTGGTTATCGACCGTCCCACTGTCACCCGAGCGCCCGCCGAGCAGGTAGATCTGGTCACCGACTGTCACCGCCCGGGCGCCATTTCGAGGCACCGGTAGCGGCGCCAGATCCTCCCAGGCGGTATCGCCGAGGCAATAACGCTCGGACCAATCGTGGCCTGGCGCATCGGAGCCAGCTTCAGCACCGCCCATCGCATAAATGCAATCCCCATGAACGGTGCTAGCCCGGTTTCCGCCGGCGTGGACCATCGCTGGCCCCGCTGCCTCCCACGCATCCACGTCCGGATCGTAGATGTAGGTCTCGGCGTCCCCGTAACCCCCGAAGATGTAGATCTTACCGTCGAGGACTTCGGCGCTGGCACCATCCTTGACCGCCGGCAGTGAAGCCACCGCTGTCCAACCCGTGTCGGCCGTGTACCGCTCGACGCAAGTATTTCCGCCACTGATCACGTAAACGGCGCCGTCGAGGAACGCCATCGCAGGAACCCAGTGACTGCACAGCGAGTCCGGGATCAGGCTGTCAGTCCCCTCCCAGGGATCGAACGAGAGCATCTCAACGGAGCCCGGGAAATCCACACCCGTCATGAACCACACCGTCCCGCCTCCCTGAGTGAAGCCCCCAGGCGCCGGCCCCGACGGAAGGACATGACTCGATCCCTCCCATGTGCACGGATCGGCCCCCGCCGGGCCGACCACCAGCGCGAGGGCGACCCACGCGCCTCCAAAAACAACGTAGATAGCTCTGCTCCAATTCATCGTATTCTCCTTCCAAGTGTCAGACCCCACCGCGATGGCGGTCCTTCCCCTACGGCCAAGGCGAGCCGCACAGCTGGCTCGTACTGCCTTCCTGCGGATCCCAGATCACGCTTGGCCAATCCATGGTCCCAACCACCAGACCGGAACCTCCTTCGCTTGGGGGTCGCTCCGCAGCAGGACGATCTTTCGCGCTTTCCAAGAAACACCTGAAAGATTTCGCCCACCCGATGCGAGATACCAGTGAATGAGGCTGGAGGAGATTGTGAAAAAGTGGTATGTATCTGACCGAGGCTCAGCAGGAGAGTAGCAATGGATGCAGAGACGAGTGTGTCGTTGTTGACTCGCATGCGTGGTTTCAGAGACAAAAGCGCCTGGCGAGAGTTTCACTGCACGTATGCGGTAATGCTCATGGGGGTATGCAAACGGTTTGGGCTATGTGACGCGGATGCTAGGGACGCAATCCAAAACTTGCTCATCTCCGTCCATGCGAAGTTCAAGTCGCTTAATAGGCCATTTGACCGATCGAAGCGCCCATTCAAGGCCTGGCTCAAGACCCTTACCAGGAACAAGGTCGTGGACTTGATTCGCGATCAACGCCGTCGAAAGAATCTGGCAATGGCTTACGCAAGAACCCTTGTAGAACTGGAAGAAGTCTTTGAGGAAGAGACAAGGAAGAACCTCCTGGATCGCGCCCTCCTAATGGCTTCCCAAGAGTTCGAGCCGACAACCTACCAAGCGTTCGAGCTATGCGCGATCGAGGGGCGCAAACCGAAGGAAGTAGCCCAATTCCTCGGAGTGACGCGAAACGTGGTCTACATCAGCAAGCACAAAGTACTCAAGCGAGTCCGCGAGATCGTGGACCGGTTGCAGGAGCAGGAGGGCTAGCAATGGCCAATTGCCCGATCTCTGACACGCTGGAGCGGTTTGCACGAGGTGAGCTCTCGGATTCCGAAACTCGTGCCTGCGAGGCGCATCTCCTGGCCTGCGGGAGATGTGCTAAGACGCTCTCCGAGCTCCCTGTGGGGCAGGATCTGATCCAGGAGATACGCGAAATGCGGCGCAGCCGCGAGGCACTCGCGCCACACTTGTCGGGGTTGTCCGCCCTGGAAGAAAACTTGACCACGCTGCTCTTTCCTCAGGCCGAACCAGATCCAGATTGACGCGCACCCCAGCCGGGGTCGCATGATACCGCCAACCATCCGGAGTATAAAGTGCCGCCAGAAGAGCCCGCCACCGCACCGGTCATTCCCGGATACGAACTGATCAAAGTGATCGGGGGAGGTACGTTCGGCACTGTCTGGATGGCCAAAGAGGAAGTCACGGGAATACGGCGCGCCGTCAAGGTGTTAGACAAGGGCGACGAACGGCTGGCGCAACGCGACATCGATGGTGTGCGATGTTTCCAGGAAGTTTCACAAAACCATCCGCACTTGCTACCGATTCTCATTGTGGGCAAGACGCCCGAGTACTACTACTACGCGATGGAATTGGCCGATAACGCGACACGTGTGCTCGACGCCTATAACCCGCTTACCCTCCGGGTCAAGATTCAACGGACCGGTCGATTCGACGTTCCAGGCGCGTTGCAAATAGTCTCGAAACTGCTGGGCGGTGTTGCTCGTCTGCACGACCAGGCGACCGCCCACAACGATTTCAAGCCTGAAAACATCCTCTTTGTGGATGGCGAACCCAAGCTGGCGGACCCCAGCCTCGTTGGATCGCTCAATTCTCGAACTTGTCGGGCGGGTGCGCCCGCCTACATGACGCCGGAAGGGGCAGCGGACGACTCGTACGCAGCCGGGAAAGTGATGTACGAAATGATCTCCGGCCATGAGCCTCGCCTATTTCCACGACTCCCCGCCGCCGTGCTTGACGACCGATCCGGGTTGATGCGTCCCGCCCGACTGGTCATGAACAAGGCTTGTGCTCGCAACCCCAAGGAGCGTTACGATTCCCCGTCGGCCTTTCGAGAGGCGATCGACAACGTTCTCCGCCGACCGAGCATGTGGAGGTGGGTCGTAGAGAGCTGGACGTGGCGGACCCGTCGGCAGCGCCTTGCGGCAGTGATAGGATCCGTACTGGTTGCCGCCGGAGTGATGACGGGGCTACGAGCAACGATCCAATCCAACACGCCGCGCGTTACCCACCGGAAAATAGTGGACCTCCAGTCCGGTCAGCCCTTTGAATGGGTCCGAACTACCGAGAATTCGTCGCCGCTTTCTCCATACTTGAGCATGGGCGGATCACCTATGGCCGAACCCGCCCTCTACCGGTACAAGTTGGAGTCCCCGCTTGAACACTTTCAGATCGACTTGCATCTATCATTCCGGCGACCCTGGGGATACCTGACGGTCGGCCTGGGTACCCTGGGAACCAAGTTCGACGGGCCCACAGTCACCTTTATGGGGCAACCGAACGGTGAGGGATTGGCCACGATCCTTTCCACGTATGACCGACTAGCCCGCATATTTCATGAGGCGACGTGAGCGTTGCCAGTCGGTGTAGTGTGCGACGATCGTCGGATTGGCGGTATGGTCCACCGTGGTCGGCGTAGAAAGCCCCCTTTCCCCCACGGCGATTTCGGGTTGTGCCATAGTCAGATTGGGGTGAGGCGGCGCAGCAGAAGTGCGAACAGTGGCTGGTAGGGATGGTAGCTGCTGAGGTGGAAGACGATCCGCCGAACCGACACCGTCACCCAGGCGGCAATCTTGAACAGCTTGCTGCGAATCGTCG
>JADFPW010000057.1 GCA_022562105.1 Planctomycetota bacterium | reverse complement strand
CCGTTGGCACTGAGTGTGGTCGAAGTGCCCACATCGAGCCACCCGTCGCCGGTGACATCGACGAAGATCACGTCGCGGTCGTTGGTCTCGTCCAGCATGCCCAGGCTGGTCAGGCCGGTCTCTTCCAACGTCACCGTTGAGGCGCTGGCCAACTCCGCCGTGCGATCCACCAACACGCCGCCTTCGTTCATAAACAGCACGTTTCTGCGACGGCCTCGGGTGGTCCACTCCTGCTTGCGGACCACGACCAGATCGATGTCCCCGTCCTGATCGATGTCCGCCCAGGCGTAGTCTTTCTCTTCCGTGTCGCTGCTGCCGACACCGGGGTCTGCCACCAAACGCGTGCTGGTCTCGTTGTCAAACGTGACCCATTCCTCGGCTGCCACCGTCTGGCTACCCATCATCCCAACGACCAATGCCAGGACTCCGCCTGAAACCCGGTAGCTACACCTCACCGCGAATGTGGACATTCCGTGCTCTCCGTGACATCGAGTAGAAGATTCCAGCGATGGACCAGCTGGCGGACCCACAGTCTTCCATCGCCTTGGCCGCCCCGACACACGCCATACCACCTACGAGTGCCGTAAAGCTTCTCCGGCGCGCACGCCGACAACCAGCCCGCCAGTCAGGGTACCAAACCGAGGCCGTAAGGTCAACGAATCGTACCGGACCTCGAGTTCCGCGATAGACTGGGGTCCGTGGGCGGACGACGCAAGAACCGGCATCCCAAGACGCTCGGACTGGCTTGCTTGAATGCTCAGACCTGCTTTGTGGGGCCGTGCCGCCGGCTCTATACTCGCAAGCAGGAGCTGGACCTGATGCGGCCAGACGCGACCAGAGAAAACCCGAACGTGCGTGACGCCCCCGGTCCCGGATCGCCGGTCAGGCGAACTGCAAACCCGTACCCGTCGCGGTGGAAGAAGGGTGTGCTCGCCTCCGTCGTGCTCGCCGTTGCGGCAGGGCTCGTGTTCTGGTGGGCTGACCAACGGTCCGCACGCGTAACGCCGACCCATTCCGCGCCGGCTGCTGACTCTGCTGACCACGCCGCCATTCCCTTGCCCACCGACATGTCGCTCCTGGCGCCGGAGGTTGCGAAGCAAGTTCAAGAGGCCGCAGCTCAATGCCGTGCAAACCCGACAGCGTCCGCCCCGTTCATCGCCCTGGGCAGAATCTATCAGGCCAACTACGAGTCCATGCTGGCCGCCGCCAGCTATGAACGGGCACTGAGCCTGGGGGCTCGCGATCCGCAGACACCCCATCTCTTGGGTCTCATTTACGCAGAGCAAGGCGACACGCAGCGGGCGACGGTCGCGTTCCGCAGTGCCCTGAACCGCGACGCCGGCTACGCTCCCACGCACTATCAACTGGGGCGTGCCCTCCTGGAGGCGGGACGAAGCGACGAAGCCATCCACGCAATCCGTCAAGCGATCGAATTGGACGACAAGGCTGCTGAGTTTCATACCGCGATGGGTCAGGCGCTGCGCCAAGCCGGACGACTCGACGAGGCGGTGGTCTCACTGAAATCAGCGCTGGCCCTGGAGCCCGATCACGCCGGGGCCCATCAACTCATCGGGCTCACTCTGCGCGGGCTGGGTGAACACGATGAAGCGGCGAGGCATCTGTCCAGAATCCGTCGCTACAACTCGGAAGTGACCCGCGATCCGTGGTTGCGCGAGGTACTGAAACACACCGCCACGGTGGAGGGGCTCATTGCCCAGGCGAGAATCTATGCCGAGGGTGGCCGCCCGGATAGCGCCATCACCGTCCTGTTGGGCGTCGCCGCAACTCATCCGGATCGGGCCGACGTATTCAAGGAACTGGGGTTGACCTATGCCCGGGCATCTCGCTCGGATCAGGCGGCCCAAGCGTACCTTCGCGCCGTCGAGCTGGATCCCGACCTGGCCGATGCTCAGGCCGCCCTGGGATTGATCGCCTTGGAACGCAACCAGCTTTCCGAAGCCGCCCTGCGTGCCCGGTTGGCGCTGCAATCCGATGAGTCGTGTCTGGACGGGCGAATAGTGCGCGCAATCGTGAGGCTGCGCCAAGGCGCACCAGCCGAGGCTGCCCAGCAACTGGCAGCCATCGTCACTCAGCGCGGCGACGCGGTGATCGCCCAAGTCTCGTTGGGCGACGCGCTGTTGGCCCTACGCCGTTTCGACGAGGCGGTGGGTCCGTGCGAGCGAGCCGTCTCGTTGCAGCCCGGGTGGGGCTATGCGAGGAAGCGCCTGGCGTGGGCGTACTACTATACCAGGCGTTTTGACGATGCATGGATCCAGATGAACGAGGCGGCGCGGATCGACCCGGGTGACTCTGAACTACAGGCCATGGAGCAGGTCCTCTTGCAGGCCGACCCCCGTCTGGGCGAGTCAATCGGCACCGAATCGCCGGCGGTGAGCGGTCCTGATTCGGAGCGAGGTGCGTCGTGAGGCAAGCGCAACCAACATGCTCGCTACGGAGCGTTCCCCGCGTGGGGTTGCTAGCGTGCGTTGCCCTTGCGTCTGGCTGTCGGCCCGCCGAGGAGCACGGGCCGGCGGCGACGTGGTTCTCCGAAGTCGCAGCCACCAGTGGAATCGACTTCGTTCACCAAGCCGGCGCGACCGACGACTACCTGCTTCCCGAGATCATGGGCGGTGGGGCCGGCTTCCTGGACTACGACGCGGACGGCTTCCTCGACGTGTACCTGGTGCAATCCGGCCGCCTTCAGAACCGCGAGCGTGAGCGAGCGGCCCTACAGCCCCGACCCGGAAACAGGTTGTACCGAAACGACGGCCGTGGTGGGTTTATCGATACCACGGTCGCCGCCGGTGTCGGAGACGAGGGTTACGGGATGGGCTGCGCCGCGGGTGACATCGACAACGACGGCGACGTGGATCTCTACGTGACCAATCTCGGCCCCAACGTTCTATACCGCAACAACGGGGACGGTACGTTTGAAGACGTCACCGAGTCGGCAGGCGTCGGCGATTCATCATGGTCCACCAGCGCAGCCTTTGTAGACTACGATGCGGACGGTGATCTGGATCTCTTCGTCACCCACTACGTGGCTTGGTCGCAGACGGCTTCGTTCACCGGACGCAAGTGCTACGCCGTCACCGGCGTTCGCGACTACTGCTCGCCGCAAGCCTACGACGCCCCGACGCTGGACACGCTGTATCGCAATCGCGGCGACGGCACGTTCGAGAACGTCAGCGATGCATCGGGTATCCGGGCCAAGCCGGGCACCGGACTGGGCGTCGTCTGCACCGATCTGAACGGCGATGGCCGCGTTGACATCTACGTGTCCAACGATCAGATGCCGAGTTTCGCCTGGGTCAATCAGGGAGACGGCACCTTCGCCGAGTCAGCCGTGATGTTGGGTTGTGCTGTCGATGAGATGGGCAAGTCGCAGGCCGGCATGGGTGTCGATGCCGCAGACATCGACAACGACGGGGACCAGGACTTGTGGAAGGTTCACTTGCGCCGCGAGTCGCACGTCCTCTATCTGAATCGGGGCGAGTTCTTCGATGAAGTCACCGCCGGTTGGGGTCTCGCCGCCCCGACGCGGCTGTTTACCGGTTTCGGTACCGCCTTGTTGGACTTCGATTTGGACGGGCTGCTCGACGTGTTCGTGGCCAACGGTCGCGTGCAACTGATGACCGAATTGACCGCCGCCAGTGACCTATATGCCGAGCCCAACCAGTGGTTTCGACAGGTGCAGCCCGGACAATTCACTGATATCAGCGGCATGGCAGCACCGGCCCCCACCCTGGTCGAAACCAGTCGGGCCGCGGCGTTCGGAGACTACGACAACGATGGGGACATCGACATCCTGGTGTCCAACCGCGACGGCCCGGTTCGCCTGCTGCGTAACGATGCCCCGCGCAACGGCGGATACATCACCTTCCGGGTGCTCGATCGAACCGGGCGAGACGCGTACGGCGCGGTGGTGCGAGTAACCATCGGGTCCGCGAAGCGCACGGCCGAGGTCCGAGCGGCGTACAGCTACTGCGCGACCAACGATCCGCGGGTTCACTTCGGCGTCGGCACCGCGACGCGGGTATCCGACGTGGAGATCCGCTGGCCGACCGGTGAGCGCACCAAGCATGGTCCGTTCGACGTCAATCGATTCGTCACCATTCGCCAACCGGTGGAGGCGAGAGCTGGCACGGTCAGTACCGCGACCGTCAGCGAGCGGCCCGCGCCCCTCGGCGACGACCTGCAGCGCCGGCGAGGGCCGCTCGCTGACGCTCGCGGTACTGATTCTCCCACACCTGGGGGGTAGTCCCGGCGCTAACCCCCGGATCGCTTGGATGATTCCGGCGGCGTTTCACTAAGCGACTTGCACACCAGCCGAATCCGGTTGATCTTGCGCGGCTCGGCACTGATGACCCGCATCTCGACGCCGGCGACTTGCAGTTCTGCCCCCACCGGGGGGATGGTGCCGAGCGACGTAAACATCAACCCACCGATGGTTTCGTAATCGTCACTCTCCGGCAGGGCGAGTTCCAGTTCGTCGTTGATCTCTTCGACGCGCATTCGAGCGTCGACTTCCACGGTTTGCTCGTCGATTCGTTCGAGCGTCGCCGGTTCGTCAGGCTCGTACTCGTCGGTGATTTCGCCGACCAGTTCTTCCAGAATATCCTCGATGGTGACCAGTCCCGCCGTGCCGCCGTATTCGTCGAGCACGATGGCGATGTGGACCTTGTTCTCCTGGAACTCGTGGAGCAAGTCGCGGAGCGGTTTGGTCTCCGGGATGAAGAACGCTTTGCGCATCAGCTCATCGGGTCGGAATGCGTCCGGCCCCTCGACATGAAGCAGATCCTTGGCGTAGAGGACGCCCACGATGCTGTCGATCGTGCCATCGTAAATGGGGATTCGCGAGTGGCCTTCGGTGCGAATGAGTTGTTTGATCTCGGCGAGCGACACCGTCTGCTCGAGGGCAACGATTTCCGTTCGCGGGGTCATGATCTGTTGAACGGTGGTGTCGCGCAGCTCGATGACCGATTCGATCATGTCCTTTTCCTCTTCGTCGACGGCTCCGTGCATCTCGCCATTGGTCACCACGTTGAGGATTTCCTGCTCGAACTCGTCGGACGCAGAGGCGGCGGACTTCTTGGGCACGCCGGCCAGTCGGCGGACGAGCCCATCGCCCAGTTGAAGGAATCGAACCGCCGGACTCAACAGGCGCAACAGGCCGAACGCCACAGGCACGAATCGGGTGAGCACTCGGTCGCCCAAATACCGGGCTAGGGCGTTGGCGATGGCCACTCCAAACACCAGCACCAACAATAGCGCTGCGACAAACGCGGTCAGGTAGTGCGCCATACGGGCGTACTCCGGCCACCACTGCTGGAAGTACGACTCTCGCTCGAGGACATGGAGCACGACGAGAACCAGAGCCAACGAGCACGTCGTCCGCACGATGGCCGCGACCAGGGCCAACCGGTCGCCAACGGCCGCCACTCGATCCACCCGCTCGGGACGTCCGAGTCGTTCGAGTAGATCGCCGAACCGGACCCGCGAGGCACTGCGCAGGGCAATGGTCGTCGTAGCCGCCAAAGTAAGCAGCAGCGTTAGGATCGCCACTGCCCCGTACCAGATCCACAATCCGTCCACTAGCAATGCTCTCGTGTGACGTCCGACGTCAGGCCAAGCGGGCGTCCCGACATCGCCCAGCATGACCCCAAGCCGACCGAGGAATGACGCCGCAGGCTCCACAACTCGACTTGGCGGCCGTGTACCATCCAAACTCCTGTACGTTCATCAGCGCGCCGTGTCATATCAATTCGACCATGGTTAACTCGTTCGATCCTCGACCGGCCAATGGCGCCGGACGATCGCCGGGCCGACACCACACGGTGAGCCCCGCCGCTGCACAAGCGCCGCCCCGGCCGACGGGCGGCGGAAACACCGCACACACGGCGACCTTCCACCGAGCCGCCAGGGCCCGACATTGATCCTCCGCCTCCTCGGCCGACGGCCCCCTACGGTTCTTGGGATCCGGTCCATCGAACCAGGCCACGACTAACATCGGATCGGCGGCTTGAAGGTCGGAATCAAAACGCTGATCCGTTGTCTGTCCGAACCGTAGAGCCAAACGACCGATGGGGGTCTCGCCGCACGATGGCGCTGCGCCCCTGAGGGACTCGTCCGAGCGGTCCCAGCATTCCAGGAGCACGTCGCCGTCCGGGTCGAACAGGGCAGCGCCTTCCGCGACCACGCCGTCGCGATTCCTGAACGCTCCGAACGCAATGTAGACGCCCCATTCACGCGCTCGTGCGGCAATCGACTCACTGAACGCTTCAGCCATGGCCTGGGTGAGGGGCGGAATCTCATCTGCAAGCGCAACCTCCCCAGTTGGTTCCCGACCTGTTGGATCTCCGTCGCACTGGCCGGGGAGGATCAGCAGATCGGGCCCCGGCTCGGCAGCGGCGGCCCGGTCGATCGCCCCCAGGGTGCGTATCAAATTCGTCGCACGCTCACCGGGGGCGCGAGGAAACTGCACGAGTCCCACCCTCATCGGTTGTCGCCTCCGTACACCGGCCCGCGCCCCAGCTCGGATAGGATTTCATCCTCCAGACGATGCATCGTCTCGGCGTCCTCTTCGGAATGGTCATCCATTCCCAGCAGGTGAAGCGTGCCGTGGACCGCATAGAGCAATAGCTCGTCCATCATTGCATGGCCGCGCTGCTGGGCCTGTCGATGGGCCGTCTCCGCGGAGATGACGATCTCCGCGTCCAGGCCATTCGTGCCTTCTGTCAGATTGAAGGTGAGCACATCGGTCGGGCCTTCGTGGGAGAGGAACCGCTGGTTGAGCTCGGCGATTCGAGTGTCGCCGACCACGGCGACGCTGATTCGAGCTGCCGGACATGAGTGTCGTTGCAGGGTCTTCTCGACCGCCTGCCGCACGGGCGCAGGATCGATGAGAACTGCAGCGTGGTCCACGACGGCCACGCGTATGTCATAGGACGGATCGTCGTCCATTAACGAACTACGGCTCGCCTAAGGGGGATTGCTCCCCCAGTTGCGTACCGCGTTTGTCTCCTCGCCTCTGGCGGTGCATGAGCCTGTGAGATCAGCCTGGCTACCCGGCCTCGGCCTTCTGGCCGGGACTCGTCGCCTCCGGCTGGCGTTTCTCGGCGGCCTCCGTCTTGGGGTAGGCCACCCGCCCATGATAGAACCTGCACAGACTCTTGACCAGGGACTCCTCGACGGCGTGGAGTTCCTTGAGCGTGATGTCGCAGTCGTCGAACTGACCGTCGTTGAGACGATCGGTCACGATTTGGTGGACCATGGTCTCGATTCGACCAGCCGTGGGTTCCGGCAGACTACGTACCGCCCCCTCCACGCTGTCACAGAGCATCAGAACGGCGGTTTCGCGGCTCCTGGGCTTGGGCCCGGGATAGCGAAACTCGCTCTCGGCGACCTGGCGATCGTGTTTTCCGCTGGCGATCCGGGGTTGTTTTTCCGTGGCTGCGTGATGGAAGTAGCGTACCAGCGTCGTGCCGTGGTGCTCGGCGATGAACGGATGAAGGGCCCGCGGCAACCCATACTCCTTGGCCATCTCCAGTCCGTCCTTCACGTGTCCCACGATGATCAGCAAGCTCATGGTGGGTGAGAGTTTGTCGTGGCGGCTGATGGCGGCTTCCTGGTTCTCGGCGAAATAGTCGGCCTTCTGGATCTTGCCGATGTCGTGGTAGAGAGCACCCACCGCGGTAAGCAGCCCGTTGGCCCCAATGTCGGCGCAGGCCGTCTCTGCCATGGTGCTCAAGACCAACGAGTGGTTGTAGGTGCCCGGGGCCTCACGGGCCAGGCGATGCAGCAGCGGCCGACTGGCATCGCGCCATTCCAGGAGCGTAAGCGCCGTGGCGATCCCAAAGGCACTCTCGATAAACGGCAGCGTCGCCTGCACGAACGTGGCCGAAACGACCACACCACCCAACGCCCAAAGCGCTCGGTTCAAGGCGAAACCCGGCTCCTGTAGATTGATCAACCCGAAGGCCAGGCTCGCTGCGCCAACCAGCAAGCCAGCCAGCAGGCCGGTCTTGATAATGCGTGTGCGTGTTCGGATTTCAGCGAGCATCAAGGTGGTCACCGCCAACCCGAGAACGGTCATGATCATCAGACCGAAATCACCCCCGCCAGCCAACACAATCAGGGTCGTGGCGATCACCATGACACCCAGGGCGAAACGCCGATCGTACGCGATGGCGACGATGGAACCCGCTGCGAGCACCGGGGCGACTAACAATTCCTGATAGCCCCATCGCGTGGCGATCGTGCGCACGATCAGCATGGTGACCAGAATCAAACCCATCAGGGCCACGGTACGGGTCATCACTTGCAGCACCCGCGGCTGATGCTGACCGACGTAGGTAAACAGCCCGAGTGTTAGCATGGCCACGATCGCAGCGGTACCGATGTGCTGAAGAAGCTGCTGCCGGCGAAGTTCGGCCGCGCCGGGATGGTCGCTGGCCAGATGGACCCGGTAGGCATCGGCGTGGCGGCGCAGAAGAGCTATGTGCTCGTCGGTCAACACCAATCGGTCGCCGGACCGAGGCTCGATTATCGGTTGGCCTCGCTCGTACGTAACGGTGACCGCCTCGACGGCGTTGGCTGCTGCCAGCATGGCCTCTTCGGTCCGGGCCTTGTCGAACTGCAGAATCGGCCCCGATTGCAAAGCGCCGAGCACCATGTCGGCCACCGCTTTGGAGAGCGGATAGCCGAACGCTTCAGCCAATCTGGAGGCCCGTCCTTCCAGCACCCGAGTCTGCGTCGTAAAGATCAGGTCCAGGGCGTTGACCTCCAAACCGCCCTCGGATTCCGGCGCTGCGTCCAGCGAGTCGGCTGCCAATACAAGCACGAACTCGACCGTACTGGGCGGTTGACGCCCCTCGTTGACTCGTGGCAGGGCGGTGTATTCGTCCGCCATGGCCGAGCGGAGCTTCTCCACCTTGGTGTTGTAACGCTGACCACCCGCATCGTCGGTGAGCCTCCGCAGCTCGTCATAGATTCGTTGGCTCACCGTCCATCCGGCACCCTCGGCGGCGGCGCTAAACGCCTCGAAGCTCTCCGCGGCCTTGCCCGCCTCGTAAAAGTGTCGCAACTCCGCGGTCACATCGTCGATCGGTTTGGTATTGGTTCGATAGTAGCTGGGCGTTTGAGCGCGGGCCGTCTGACGAAGCTGGTCCAGGCGAGTGGAATCCTCATAGCTGAACGGAACCTGAGCGGTGATGGGCTGGAGGATCGTCTGCCCCGCAACCCAGTTGAGCGAGCGACGCCCGGATAGAACGATGGCCGTGGCTGCCACCGCGAAGACGATCGCGGCCACGACCGGCCACGCCACCGCCAGCTGCGAGACTCGACGCCACAGCGGAGCCGCGCCCGCCAAGCGCTGCTTGCGAACCTCCTGCCGCCGGCGTTTCTTGGTTGTAGGAAATCCTAGCATGGGTCATTGACTGCCGCCGACTGACTCCGCGCCACCAGTCGTCGACGGGGATCTGCGATCCGATCCCCTTATCGGCCAGCCCCAATCGCCACCTGCACTCGGGTGTTCCGAATTCGCGGCGCCCATCATACCCGACCCGGCCTAGTGGCGACAACCGCGCCGTTTCTGCCTGGGCGGGCGTTCAGGAGCGACCCAATGGGAGAGGCAGGTCACTTTTCCATTTTGAAGACCGGATGAGAATCCCGTAGAATTGCAGCTTCGCAGGCGGCCAAGTAGAAGGGTGCTTGCCGGTCAAATGGGGCCGAGCGGCCGGGGCGAATTCGTCACCCCCGAATGCGTCGTGTTTGACGCCAACGGCGACTGTCGTTGCGACCTGCTTGACGCTGGTCTTCTCCAAGTTCTGTTCACCGGCTCGGAATAATCCTGTGTGAAATGAAGATGCCTCAGGTATTGTACGAAGGCGTATCAGGAGGGTGACGATGAACTCACGATTCAGATACATTGCCTTTGGTGCAGCGGCCATCATCGGTCTGCTGTTCCCGCTCGTGGCCGCCGGGCTCGAGGATAACGACGCCTACACCACCACATCCGACAAGCTCTGGACCGTCGATCTGGAGACCGGGGCGGAGTCGCTGGTGGGCGAGGCATTCGGGAATTCGTTTCTCGCCGGCCTCACTTTCGATCCGCTCACCGCGATGCTCTATGCGATTAGCGACGAGCATATTTTGACCTTGAGTCTTGAAGACGGCGCCGGAAAGTGGGTCGGCGAGCACGGGTTGGAACCCCTCTTCGGACAGAGTGGCTTGGCTTTCGACCGTGAGGGCAATCTCTACTTGGTCACGGATGATAGTACCTACACCATCGACACCGCGACGGGTGCAGCGACGCTGCTTGGATCCAACGGTATGTCGAATTCCGCAGCACTGGCCTTCAGCCCAGCCGGGAAGCTCTATGCCCTGGGGGAACCTGGTGAGCTCGGCGGTATCATGGGATTGGTAGAGATCGACATCACCACCGGTGCGATCGCCGAAGTCATCGGTCCGCTCGAGGATCCCGTGGATCCGGGACCGTTTCTGGGAGGGCTGGGCATCGATTTTGATAGCGCCGGAGTTCTCTACATGGTCAACGCCGGCCGCGATGGACTCTACACGGTGTCGCTGGAGGATGCGACGGTGACCCGCGTGGCTGACTTGGCGCTTACCCAAGGCAGTCTAGCCATCTTTCCGGATTGCAATAGCAACGGTGTCCATGATGGGTATGACCTTGTCCAGGGTACGAGCGAAGACGCCAACGCCGACGGCATCCCGGACGAGTGCCCGGTCTGCGGCGACGGCAATTGCGATGACATCGAGGATCTCTGCTCCTGTGATGCAGACTGCGGCACCCCGCCGGCTCAGGAGGAGGTGGGCAACACCTGTGATGACGGTTTCGATAACGACTGCGACACACTTGTAGACTGCGACGATCCAGACTGCGATGACGATCCCTACTGTGGCCCACCGCCCATCCCTGGTGGACCAGGAGATCTCTTTGTCACTACCGACCTCAGTGACTGGGTCGAGCGGTTCGACGGAGTGACCGGACAGTTCCTGCATAAGTTCACCACCGGTCCGACGCTGGTCGGACCATCCGGAATCACCATCGGGCCGGACGGCCTGCTCTACGTCTCGGGCATCAATAGCCGAAACGTGGTTCGCTACAACATCGTCAACGGAGAGCTACTAGGCGAGTTCGTGGTGTCGGAGGCGGGCGGATTGGACGAGCCGTGGAGCATCACCTTCGGTCCGGACGGACACCTCTACGTGAGCGAACGCAGCCAGGGTGGCGTAAGGCGATACGACGGCTCTACCGGAGAATACATCGACGAGTTCGTCGCCTCGTCAGGTGGACATCTCTTCCTGGCGACGGATCTAACATTCGGGCCCGATGGTCATTTGTACGTAGTCAGCAATGGAGATCACCGCGTCGTCCGGTTTGACGGCGCTACCGGCGATTACATTGACGACTTCGTTTCATCCGGTGACGGTGGGCTGGTGATTCCCACAGGACTGACGTTCTCGGATGATGGGTATCTGTACGTTGCCAGCAATTCTTCGCAGGGAGCCGTTTACCGCTACGACGCTGGCACTGGGGAGTTCGTGGATGTGTTCGTCGAACCGGGATCGGGCGGGCTTAATAAGCCGTTCGGACTGGCATTCGGTCCGGATGGCAACCTCTATTTACCCAGCGAGACAAACAACATCATTCTGCGTTTCGATGGTCAAACGGGTGAGTTCATTGGCGGGTTCGTCTACGGGCCGTTCATCGATAACACCCGCTATCTAGTCTTCCAGCCACCCGAATGCAGTACCGACGCCGATTGCGATGACGGAGACTCCGGCACCATTGACTCCTGCTACACGTGGCGGTGCGCCCACTCGCCCTTCACGCGGCTGTATGTCGATGCCGACGCTCTAGGATCCGGGAGCGGGTTGAGTTGGACCGATGCGTTCACCGACCTGCAGGATGCCCTGGACGCCGCTGACGCGGCTGATGGACCGATCGACATTTGGGTGGCCGAAGGCACCTACAAGCCGGATCGGGATACGCAAGATCGTCATGCGACCTTCCAGCTGCTCGACGGCGTATCTCTCTACGGCGGCTTTATCGGCACGGAGAGAGAGCTGGACGAGCGCGACCCGTATACTCACACGACGATCCTGAGTGGAGACCTCGCAGGAAACGACGAGGACAGTTTCATAAACTACGAGGAGAACAGTTATCACGTGGTCACCGGAAGCGGATCCGGAGTGGATGCGCCGACTCTGGTTGACGGATTTCTCATTGGGGCAGGCAATGCCAACGGCCAGGATTTCGAGGCCCCGAAGGATCGAGGCGGTGGGATGTTGACCCTGGGAGGCAGTCCGCAGGTTCTCAACTGTACGTTCTCCGCCAACTGGGCGATTTTGGGCGGAGGGATGCACAACGAAGACTACAGCCGAACGATTCTCGATAGCTGCGGTTTCTTCGGCAACCTGGCAGACACGAGCGGCGGCGGCATGGCTAACCATTCAATGGCCGACTCGATCATCACCAATTGTATCTTCTCTGGGAACACCGCATCCGAGGGCGGCGCGCTGTACATGGGCAACAACAGCCGACCCACACTTACCAACTGTACGGTCGCCGCGAACACGGCCACCACGGCGGGCGGCGGGCTGTACGGTAATTCCAGCTACACGACGCTGAGCAACAGTATCCTGTGGTTTAACAGCGACTCCACCGGGAATGGCGAATCCGCCCAATTTGGAGGCTCAACAACATGGACCATCAACTACTGCTGCATCATGGGTTGGACGGGCGACTTCGGCGGCGTCGAGAATACGGGAGACTGCAATCCAGAGTTCCAGGATCCGAACGGCGAGGACAACATCCTCGGAACGCCGGACGATAATTACCGCCTGCCGGCGACGTCGCCCTGCGTGGACGTGGGCGACAACGATGCCGATTCCGATGCGTTCCTCGACGGCCTGCAACCTATTCCCGAGACGGACGCTGACGGGAATGCTCGTATCTACCATGACGTGGTCGACAAGGGTGCCTACGAGTTCTTTGACACACTCTGCGAGGGCGACGCCAACGCCGACGGCGCGGTTGACCCGTTGGATTCGGGCTTCGTTCTGGCACGATTCGGATGTCCTGTCGGAACCGGCGATCCTGATTGCGACGCCGCTGACGTGAACGGCGACGGCAGCGTCGATCCGCTGGACAGCGGTTACGTTCTGGCCCGATTTGGGGTGTGTCCTTAGGTAGTCAGGCTACTCTTCTGTCCTGTTGGAGGAATAGGGAATAAAGGGGTCAGGCTACTTTTTCGCCTTGTTGCGTGGCCTACCTCTTGGGCGGAGGGTGGCCTCAAGGCCGAGTTGAGCAGCGGTTCGAGCTTGCCACGCTTGGCGGCCGAACGGCGCTGAGCGAGTGACCGACACACGTAGAGCATCGAGTTCGGCCTCCGTCTCCGGGCGGTTGACGCGCCGTACCCAATCGACGGGACGGATCAGCGGGCCGTGGTCAAGGAAGCTCGGGCGGTCACGCCGCCGCCACCACCGCACGCTGGACCACTCCCATTCCTGCGCCCGCGGGACGAGGTTGGCCCGTAGTGGATTCCGCTCGATGTACCGAAGCACTATGTAGAGGTGCTCGTCCCCCTCGATGGGGAACGACTTGTATCGATCCTGCCATACGTGGCCGCTCGTGTGGTAGTGTCGGTGATACCGCCGAACGTGTGACGTCGTGAGCCATTGCATCCACCGGCTGAGATCCCCATCGCCCAACGGCTGCAATGCCAGGTGAAAGTGGTTGGGCATCAGGCAGTACGCAAGCACACGCATCGGCAAACGCTCGCACGCCTCGGCGATCAGCCGCAAGAAGGCCACGTAGTCCTCGGGCTTGTGAAACACGTCTGCCCGACCGTTGCCACGGTTCAATACGTGGTAGCAGCCATCAGCGACCGATACACGAACAGGACCAGGCATCCCCGAATCCTAGCTCGTTCAATGCCCGCAGTCAACAAAAAGTAGCCTGACCCCTTTGTTCCCCCTGTTCCCCTTTGTTCGGTTGTTCACCCTTCGAGCGGATACTATAGTGTAGGAAATGATCGCCAACGCGCTCTCGAAGCGTAACACACCGTCCCACTTTGAACTGGTCAGCGAGTTCCAGCCCCAAGGGGACCAGCCCCAGGCCATCGAGACCTTGGTCCAGGCCTTCAAGGCGGGGACGGGCCAGCAATGCCTGCTGGGCGTGACCGGATCGGGCAAGACGTTCACCATGGCCCACACGATCCAGGCGCTGAATCGCCCGGCGCTGGTCATCTCCCACAACAAGACGCTGGCCGCCCAGCTCTACGAGGAGTTCCGCGAGCTGTTTCCCCACAACGCGGTCGAGTACTTCGTCAGCTACTACGACTACTATCAGCCCGAAGCCTACATCCCCCAGCGCGACATCTACATCGAGAAGGACGCTTCGCGCAACGACGATCTGGACCGCCTGCGGCTCAGCGCCACCAGCAGCCTGGTGTCCCGCCGGGACGTCATCATCGTGGCCAGCGTGTCGTGCATCTTCGGCCTGGGCAGTCCGGAGGACTACAAGGCCAGCGTGATAGTCATCGGGCCGGGCCAAGACATCGAACGCGACGAGCTGCTGCGGCGGTTCGTATCACTGCAATACACGCGGAACGATCTGGACTTCAAACGGGGAACGTTTCGGGTGCGCGGCGACGTGATCGAGATCCACCCGGCCTACGAGCAGATCGCGTATCGCATCGAGATGTTCGGCGATGAGGTCGAGAAGGTGGAGATGCTCAATCCGCTCACCGGTGAATCGTTGGGGATTCAGGATCGCATTTTCATCTACCCAGCCGTTCACTACGTCATGCCCGCCGAGCGACTCGAGGCCGCCGCCGCGTCCATCAAGGAGGAACTGGACCTGCGTCTGCAAGAGTTTCGCCGGCACGGCAAGCTCCTCGAGGCCCAGCGATTGGCCGCCCGCACGCGCTACGACCTGGAGATGATGCTCGAGGTGGGGTATTGCTCGGGAATCGAGAACTACAGCCGACATCTGAACGGCGTCCCCCCGGGAACCAAGCCCTACACGCTGATCGATTATTTCCCCGACGATTTCCTGCTGTTCATCGACGAATCGCACGCCACCATCCCGCAAATCCGGGCCATGTACGCCGGCGATCGATCGCGCAAGGAAGTGCGCTGAATGTCTGGGGTATTCCGTTCCTCTCCGCATTCCTTGGCGTCTTTGCATTTCAAGTGGTGTTGAGCAATATCAATGTCACGTTTTTCGGGAAAGACGTTCTGACCATTGATGACTGGATCAATAAGGCCAAGAACGCAGCGGTTGCTAAGATGGTGGATCAAGAGGACGAGTACATCGCACAGGAAGAGGCAGAGCTGGCGAAAAAGCTCGCGCAGCTCGATGAGCAAACGTTGACTACACACCTGGTGAAAGAGAAAGCGGACCTGGACAGCATCGAGCAGGACGGTGCCAAATACAACATCGACCTCCGGCTGTACAAAGCGCAGTGCCTCGTTGCAAAAATCGGCATCAAAAAGTCGCGCGGACTGTTGAAGGGCAAGTAGCAGTTGGGCCGTTCGTGCAGATATGCCGATAACCGGGCCGAGGGCCAAGAATAATGAATAAGGACCGTAACGAACAAATCAGAGAAACTCGTAGATCGGATCAGCAAATCGACGATGAATACAAAGGTTGCGAGAAGACCGACGGTCTGGGAGCGACTTTCTCAGCTGTGGAAACCACCGGCAAGGGCGGCGTTTTCAGAGCTTGAGATGGACACGGCAAAAGATGGAGTCGAAAGCGCACTGAGTTTGTTCCAAGTCCCATTTGA
>JADFPW010000407.1 GCA_022562105.1 Planctomycetota bacterium | reverse complement strand
TTCGGCGTTATGATCGCCGCTGGAAGGTCGAACGTACGATTTCCTGGTTTCAGAACTTCCGTAGACTGTGTATTAGATGGGAGAAGTCAACCACCATGTTCCAGGGATTTCTCCACCTTGGATGCACCATGTTGCTCCTCAAACAGGTTCTGGGATAGCCTCTAGTGTGACCGGTGCATCACGAGTGTAAAGTCCCCCGCCGTAGTTAGCGACGTTGCCCATGAAGGTGCAATCGGTAAACCCCGGATGGCCTTGATCCGCGTTGCGGACACCGGCGCCACTGCTGGCTGAATTCTCGCGGAAGATGCAGTTCGCCAGCGTCGGACTTCCACCGACGTTGTTCAACCCGCCGCCCAAGTTCTCGGGATAGTCTCCATCAGCGTGTCCGCTGGTGATGGTGAATCCGTCCAGCACGCCTGATCTGTCGGTTCCACTTCCGGTGACGACGTGGTAGCTGTTCTCCTCGTTGTTCTCGAAGTCCGGACCGTCGTCGGCGTTGAGGTCACCGCTCAGGATGGTCTCGTTGGTAACCCAGTCGCGCTCGTTGAGCTTGGTCTCGTGGCCGGCAAAACCACCGTACAGCGCCACGCCGGTCTCGAGCTGAAAGGTTAGCGTGCGATCGCCGTTGGGATCGGCCGGGCGGTAGGTTCCCGCTGCCACCCAGATCTGGTCGCCCGTTTGAGCGGCCGGAAGGGCGTCGCGAAGTTGGGTGAAGGCGTGGTCCCAACTGGTACCGGTGTTGTCGCCTGTTGCAGTGGTGTCGACGTATAGGATGCCCGCCGAGGTGATCGGGCAGATAGACGCAAGAATCCCGGCAACAACGAAGCGCGAGAGACGCCGTGCGATCGGGTTCATGACACATCTTCCTCCTTGCCTTGGGAACAGAAGTGCTCTTGCGCGCGTGGGGGACGCAGGAAGTTACGCCGACGATCCATTCGGCTGCATGAGTCGCTGAGCTTCCCGGCTTCCCCCAGCGTCGCCATTGGGTTCGCAACACCACCCCGTTGAGAGCTGCGCATCGTGCATGCCATATTTATCCACAGTCTACCGCGCCGTATCCGCCGCGTCAATGACTATTTGAGAGTTGGCCGGGTTCTTCTCCCGGGTGGGTCACGCTCGGGCGCCCACCGCGCCTACCGTTCCACGCGAATGGTCAGCTCGCTTTCGGCCAATTGTGTGATCGGCGTGCGAACGCCGGCCTCGACTCCGAAGAGACTGTCGAGGAAGGCGGCGTCGGCTTTTTGATAGTTGAGCACCGCGGTGACTCGTAGCTCACCGCCGGTATCGGGTGCGGGGAACGAATGGTCGCTCGTCTCGGCGTCGACTTCCTCTACCGCGGGCGCCTCGAAGGCTGGGCAGCCAAACGAGTAGGTTTCGGAATCGCTCATGCCGGGAAACAGGGACCGCTTGAATCGAGCACCGACCATCTCCCACAGATTGTGTTTATCAATGTCGTTGCCGTACTGGTCGATGCCCTCGGCTTTGAAGACCATGGCGTCCTCGTTCATTCGGCCCTGCTCGTCCGGCTTTCCGGATTCGTGGACCACTCGCCCCTGCTCGTCGACGACGGTGAGTTCCACCCAACTGCGGATGATGTCCAGCGGGCCGGTGGGGAATCCGTGTCCCGTCTTGTTGTTGGTGACCATGACCTGGACGTTGACGGTGTCCCCGGGACGAACCGAGTCCGGACCGCTCAGTTGGAGTCGGATCACCGGACCGGATACCCACTTGTCGGCGATTTCCGGCACTTCGATTTCACCGCGCAGCCACTGTTCGGTCAGCTTGATATGTTTCTCGGCACCGGGGAGTTTCATCAATGCGGGCAGAACCTGATTGGCCCCCAGGAATCGATGTGACCGGTGCTTCCCGTCGTCCGGGCTGCGGTTGTAATCACTGGAGTCGCCGGCGGCGGGGTCGGTCGAGTCCACCAGTGGCATGTGACACTCGCGACAGGAAATCGACTTGGTCGGGTCATCCTCATGATACCATCGACTGTTCTTCCAGTTGTCGTACTGGTTTTGCAGTTGGACCCAGCCGATCTGGTTGACTTCTTCGTCGATGAATTGCTTGTGACAAGCGGCGCAGTATTCGGCCGTCTTGTAGAGCGGCAGGGCGAACGTCTCCTTGTGTTTTTGCGGGTAGGCCCGAATGAGAAAATCGCTGATCCATTTGCTGAACGCCCCGGACCGGCGCTCCCCGATGTAGCGCACCGGTTGGGTGACCGTGTAGTCGGCGTTGCCGCGAACGTCCGTCTGGGTGATCGAGTGACAGACAATGCAGGAGACGCCCTCGTCGGCCCCGACGGAGGTTAGACCCTCGACGTTGACGTTCTTGTTGCCGGACAAGAGAGCGATGGGGTCGTGGCAGCCAGCGCAGTAGCGGGTGGCCTCAGCACCCACGTCCTCGAGCATGAGCTTCTGCACCGCCTGAAAGACCACGTCGGAAGACGCGTAGCGATGGGCGGTGGGTTCCCATTCGCGTAGAATGTCGCTGTGGCAGCCGCTGGTGCCACAGCCCGCCGATCCGGACAGCGTCGCCGGATCGTACGCCCAATTGCTGGCGGTCCGCACCAGACTGGGGGCGAACGGTCTGTCCTCGCCGAACTTCCAGCTATAGTCAGACGGGAACTCGTTGTTGACCGGCGGCTCGGTCCACAGAGCGGTAGATCCGATGTGCAGGGCAACCAGAACCAACGTCGTGGCGGCAAACTGAGTTAGAAATGAGCGCCGGCCGGCGCGCAGGGCAGTGAGGGCCTCCGGAGCGTTGATCTTGCGAAGCCATAGCATCACGGTGTGCAGGAGCAAGACGAATACGAGTGCGATGCCGGCCACAAGGTGAATCGTGTCCCACAGGTAGCTGATCCGAGTCTGAAACACCGCCTGCCAGGTAAGCAGGAATCCGCTGACGAACACAAGAAGCAGGGCCGAAGCGGCCGTGTACCCTAGCATCTGATAATGGTTGAACTTTCCGCGGAACCGCAACCACCAATGGCGCCCGAGATACCATCCGACCGGGACGATCATGACCACGCCGATGGCCGTGTGCCACAGGATCCCGAGTTGGTTGAACACCGAAAAGGGCAAGAGATAGGCGCAGAAACCGGTCAGCGTCTCGAACAGGAGCAGCCCGAGCGTCAGGCCGGTCAGCCAGTGGCGCCACTCGGCGGCGGCATCGACCCGACCGGCGGCGGCGTTAGGACGGCCTATGTGAGCCGCTCTGTCCGGAGTGACGATCTGCCCGCCGGTCGCTCCTGAGTGCGATTTTCCTGGTCCGTTCGATTCGGGATCCTGATAGGACATGAATGTTCCTCCGCTTGTTGGTGCTTGCCTGCTAGGCACCCCCCGCACCAAGCTGGGGGATTTCGCGCCGCACCCACTTGGGTCCGCCGCTTGCCCGGGCCAAGGCGCTGGCCATCGCCATCGCGGCGACGTTCTCCGCCCCGGGATTATTAAGTATATCTAGCT
>JADFPW010000406.1 GCA_022562105.1 Planctomycetota bacterium | reverse complement strand
ACCACCACGGCCTGGCGTACCAGACCGTGCCACCCGACGCAGTGAGTAGAACCATGCCCGGCACACGCTATCTCGGAATCGACTACGGCACCCGGCGGGTCGGCTTGGCGATCAGCGACCCCGAGGGCAAGATCGCCTCACCACTTCGTACGCTCCCCTGGCCGGGATCGGCACGAAAATGTGCTGCGGCGATCCTGGCTCAGGTCGCCCAGGACTTCGACGTAGACGAGTTCGTCGTCGGGCTTCCCCTATACATGCACGGCGGCGAGGGGAAGCAGACCGATCCGGTGAAGCAATTGGCCCGCGAGATCCAGGAACAGTCCCAACGTCCCGTTCACCTTTGGGACGAGCGACTGACCACCCGAGCCGCCGAGGTGGCGTTGAATTCCGCTGGGCTAACCCGAGCCAAGAAGAAGGCCCGCGTGGACCAAGTGGCTGCCCAGATCATGCTGCAAAGTTTCCTGGACTGCCGACAGCAGAAGGACGCGTCGTAAGCGGCGTTGTTCTTGTTGACCGAGCCGCGACCGTTAGGGCGCGTTTTGCTGTTCCCTCCCTCACGGTCGGGGCTCGGATAAGATGCGAACGCCAGCCACCAGCGCGGGCAGCACTTCGCCCGACGGGCCACGGAGATGAACATCCGCCGATGACGACAGCACGGTCGAATCCGTATTAATTTCAACAACCTTGGCCCCCTGTGTCTGAGCCCACGACGCCAGCGCCGCCGCCGGCTGCACCAGACTGCTGGTCCCCACTACCAACATGACTTGACAATTCTCGGCTGCCAGCTGCGCGGCTTCGATAGCCCCGGGTGGGAGCATTTCACCGAACCACACCACGCCTGGACGCAATAGCCCATCGCACTCCGGGCAATGGGGCAGGGCAGATCGTTCGGCCGCACCTTCAACGCGCGTTTCCCACTGACAGTTGGTGCATCGGTCGATGCGCACGTCGCCGTGCAATTCGATCACCTCTCGACTACCCGCCTCACGGTGCAGCCCGTCAACATTTTGGGTGATGAGTTGAAAGTCAGCAACGAGCTCCGCGAGCCGGACCAGAGCGAAGTGGCCGGCGTTCGGACGGGCCGAGATCAGCGCCTTTCGCCGCGCTTGGTAGAACCGCCACACGGATTCGGGGTCGCGTTGGAACGCCTCCGGTGTCGCCACGTCCTCCGGTCGGCGACCTTCCCACAACCCATCGGGACCACGAAACGTCGCGATTCCGCTCTCGGCCGATATGCCGGCCCCGGTCATGCAACAGACCAGGTCGGCCCGGGCGATCCACGTCGCCACCGTATTCAGCATTTCGCTCGACGGTTCCACAGCGGCCATTGTAGTGTAGTTTGCAAGGCTTCTCGCATTTTATCCGAGCCCCGACCGTGAGGGAGGGGACAGAAGAACCGCTCCCTCACGGTCGCGGCTCGGTCAACAGAAACCAGGTTCACCGCGATCCCTAGTGGCGAGGAAGTGACTCCACGATCCGCCCGTCGAGCATTTGGAGGATGCGGTCGGCATGGGATGCGACCTGGGCGTCATGCGTTACCAGAACCAGCGTGGTGTTGGTATCGCGTTGGAGCTGGGATAGCAGGTCGAGCAGGAGTTGGCCGTTCTTGGAATCCAACGCCCCGGTGGGCTCGTCCGCCAGCAGCAGGCGCGGTTCGTTGGCCATCGCACGGGCGATGGCTACACGTTGACGTTCACCACCGGACAGCGTCGGCGGGCAGGCGTTCGCCCGGTCGGCCAAGCCGATGCGTTCCAGGAGTGAATGAGCGCGGTCTCGGCGCTGACGCGGAGGTCGGCCGGCAGCGATCATCGGAATCTGCACGTTCTCCAGGGCGGTCAGGTTGGGCAACAGGTTGTGGAGCTGGAAGACCAAACCCACGACTGATCGGCGGAACTCGTCTTCGGCTGAGCTGGATAGCTCCGTCAAGCAGCAGCCGCCCACGGTCAACGCCCCCGCGTCGGGGCGATCGATGCCCGCGATCAGATTGAGCAACGTGGTCTTGCCGCACCCGGACGGGCCGCAGATGGCCACCGATTCACCCGTGGCGACCTCCATGTCCAGATCGTTCACCGCCCGGATACGGCCGTCCTCGAAGTGCTTGGTCAAGCCGCGAGCGCAGATCATGATGCCTCGATCGGCCGGTTCACTCATAGCGCAAGGCCTCGGCCGGTGAGACGCGGACTGCTCGCCAGGCAGGCAATACTGCGCCCACGACGCTGAGCGCAACTGCGACCACACCGGCCAGCAGGAATAATCCGGCATCGTATTGAGGATCGAGAAACTGCTCCGTCACCGGCAGCATCACGGTCAGCTCCGCCAATCCTACGCCAAGCAGGCAGCCGATCATGAATCCGAGCAGACCGACGCCCATTGATTCGAGGACGATCAGCCGGACGATCCCCCCTTTCGACCACCCCACGGCGCGGAGCACGCCGATCTCCCGCGTGCGCTCCAGGACGGACATCCACATGGTGTTGGTGACGATGAGGCTGCCGACCACCAGGGCGACGAACGACACCGCCCAGATCATGCTGTTGGCCATGACCAATCCCTGATCGACCTTGTGGTACTCGCTGACGTCGGCGACCACGACCAGTTCGGGAAATCGCTCCTCCATCTCCGCGGCCACTTCGTGAGGGTCGGCATCTTCGCGGAGGGATACCTGAAAGCTGGTGACCCGACCCACTTTGTTGGCCAGGAGTTGCAGACGTGGCAGCGAAACAACCACCGCCCCATTGTAGAAGACGACATCGGTGTGGAAGATCCCCGCCACACGGTAGGGTTCGGAGCGGATGCTCACCGTGTCGCCCACGTCCTTGTCGAGAAGCTGACTGAGTACGGAACCCAGCAGAACCTCGTCATCGGAGGCGATGTAGTCGCCGGCGATCATGTGCTCCCGCCGCCGTTCCATGTCTTCGATTCGCAGCCCCATGGCCAGGCAAAACGGCTGACGTTCGATCGGCAGAAGGTGCCACAACGACGCCAACGTGAAGGTCACTTCCGGAATCTCGGCCAGTTTGTTGCGGGTCTCGTCTTCATCCAGCGAGCTGAGGATGTCCGCGGCGATGCCCGCCTCGAAGACCAGCAGGCTGGCGTCGTTGAAGTGGATGGCCGCGTCCGTCGATCCCCACAGACCGCGAACGATCGAGCTGAACGCCACGATGGCCACCACCCCCACGCCGACGCCCAACGCAGTCAGCGAGGTGCGCATCGGTCGGCGATAGAGGTTGCGAGCGGTCATGCTCAGCGGTGTGAGGGCGATGGCGTGATCCAGCATGGGCGTATTCTAGGGCCAGCGCCGTCATTGTGTACCCGTGTGGCACCGGTTTCCAAACGGTGGGTTGTGTGGCACCGGTTTTTAACCAATACTGTCCGGGATTCTCCGATACCCACCGGACACCTGACACCTGACACCTGATACCTAACAGATTCCGTACTTGCGCCAGGGGCGCCCTTGTGCTCTAGTAGGCCGCATGGCACGCAGGCC
>JADFPW010000405.1 GCA_022562105.1 Planctomycetota bacterium | reverse complement strand
GTGGAAGCCGGGCAGATCGACGGCCGGATGGGGCCCAATGGAGCTGGGAAAACAACCTGCCTGCGAATCCTGTCGGGCTTGATGAAGCCCTCTTCGGGCCATGCCATCCTGGCCGGCTACGATGTGGGCGAGGATCCGGACCAGGTCAAACGATCCATCGGGTTCCTGACCGCCAACACAGGCCTGTATCAACGACTTTCCCCACGAGAGCTGCTTGCTTACTTTGCCGATCTGCACGGCCTGTCTGCCGAGCTACGGGACCGGCGTGTCGAGCATTTGATCGAGTGGTTGGGAATCGGCGACTTTGCCGACTTGCGCTGCGGGGCGCTGTCCACGGGGCAGAAGCAGCGAACCAACATCGGGCGTGCGCTGGTGGGTGATCCGCCGATCCTGATCCTCGACGAGCCGACGTTGGGACTCGACGTGCTCAGCAACCGAGTCATCCTCGACTTCATCGTTCGTGAGCGCGAGGAAGGCAAGGCCATCCTGCTGTCCACCCACTATCTGGATGAGGCCGAATCCATGTGTGACAGGATTGGGCTGCTACACAACGGCACGCTGATCGCCGAGGGCACGCTGGCCGAGCTTCGCTTACTATCGGGGCAGGAGCGTTTGAGCAACATCTTTCTGAAGCTGATTCATGCCGAGGAGACCGTAGGATTGGGGTCGGCATGAGGTTTGGTCGGCGGGTCCGATCTATCTACCGCAAGGAGCTGGTGGACATTTTGCGCGACCGGCGCACGCTGGTGGCGATGGTGGTGGTTCCCATCGTGCTCTACCCGCTCCTGATGGTCGTGTTTGCCAACGCCGCCGGCGGGCAGACTTCGGAAATCGAACAGGAGCAAGTGATCTTCGGAACCAAGTCGTTCGGCGATCAACAGCGGCTGATCCAGTTGATTCGCCAGGACGATGCCGCCCTGCGTGTCGAGCAGGGATTGGCCCCGGTGCGGCTGGATGTCCTGGTCCAGGACCAACCCCAATCGGACGACAGCCTGCTGAGCTCGGCCTTTTACGAACCGGCCGAAGATTTGCAGGGTTTGATTCGGGACAGGATCATCCACGTGGGCGTGGAGTTCACCGCCGATGAGGCCACTTTCACGACCGAGCCGCGGGTACGGGTTCGAGTCTACGTCCTGGATGAACTCATACGCAGTCGGTTGGCGGCGAATCGGTTTCGAGCCTTGCTGGAGCGCATGAACGAGCGGGCCCGGCCGGACTTGTTCGTGATCACCGAGGTTCGCCTGACGACGCCGAGCTCGATTCTCAGCCTGATCCTGCCGTTGATCCTGGTCTTGATGACCATTACCGGAGCCATCTACCCGGCGATCGACCTGACCGCCGGCGAACGTGAGCGTGGAACGTTGGAATCGTTGCTGGTCTGTCCGGTGCCCGTTTTTGACCTGGTGGTGGGCAAGTTTCTGGTGGTCACCACGGTAGCCATGGTCGGGGCGGCGCTGAACTTGGCCAGTGTCAGTGCGACGGTGTACTTTGGTGGGTTCACCGAGCTGATCTCGCCGCCGGCTCAGTATGCGGCCACGGAGTCGGGGAGTGCCAATGGCTTGGTCATCTGGCCGGACGGTCAACAGGAGACCGCCGGTTTCCCATGGATGGCCATCCCGCTGATTTTGGTGGCGTTGGTGCCGTTCGCGGTGCTGATGTCGGCGATCATGATGGCGGTATGCGCATTTGCTCGCACGTTCAAGGAGGCCCAGAACTACGTCACGCCGGTGATCCTTGCGGTACTGGTGCCCGGTGGAGCCGCGGCGTTGCCCGGAACTCAATTGCAAGGTGGGATGCTGGTGATGCCGGTGGCCAACATGGTTCTGTTGACCCGCGATCTACTTCGCGGACCCTCCGCCGTGCCGCTCTCGTCCATCGCGTGGGTCTTGCTATCCACCAGCCTGTTCGCCGTCGCTGCGGTGGCCATCGCCGCCAAGGTGTTTGCGACCGAAGCCGTCGTGTTTTCGGATTCCGGTTCGCTGCGCCTTTCACTAACCCGGCGTTTGATGCGCCGGACGGCGCGCCCCTCGGTGGCCATGGCGACGCTCATTGTGGCGATCCTCCTGCCGGTGTGGTTCTACGTGCAAAGCTCGTTGGCGTCGGGCGGTCAGATCGATGCCGCGTCGCTGTTGAAGTGGACCGCGGGGCTCATGCCGTTGTTGTTCGTGCTGGTCCCCGGCGCGATCTTGTACTATTGGAAGGTGAATCTGCGCAGCGCCCTTTCGTTGGGCCGACCACCGGTTCGATGCTTGGTTGGGGCGCTGCTGATCGGGCTAGGCGCCTGGGCGCCGGCTCACGCGCTGGTGGTGTATCAGGTGGGCTTGTTCGGGATCCCTGCAGGGCTGGATCGATTCACGGAAACGATGCGCGAGGGAATCTCGGCCATGTCGCCGGCTGGGGCGCTGTTTATGATTGCGGTGGTGCCGCCCGTTTGCGAGGAGCTGCTGTTCCGCGGATTGCTGTTGAGCGGCTTGAGAGGGTCGTGTCGGAAGTGGAGCGCTATTCTCCTCACGGCGATGGTCTTCGCCGCGTTCCACATGTTTTTCTTCCGATTTCCGGTGACCTTCGCGATGGGCATCGTCTTCGGCTACCTGTGTTGGCAATCGCGGTCGGTTTGGCCGGCCATCGTCGCTCATGCGTTGCACAACGGGATGGGGCTCTCGCACGAGCTCTGGCCCCAAGTTCCGGCGGCGCTGGGCATCGATCAGTCGAGTCCTTGGGGTCACCTCCCGCTACCCCTGACGATAGCGGGCGTATTGGCCTGCGCAGTGGGCCTCCGGCTAAACCGCGAACCCAATCGCAACCCGTCCTCCGCGGCCACGTTTGCCGTCGGCGAGCGCCCCCCGACCGAGCATCATACCCCGGCATAGGGGCTCCCAGGCCCGTCCAAGCAGCACCAGCCAACTGATAGAGCCCGCCACTGGACGCGGTTGCTGAAACTTCCTGGGGTGGCAAAGGGGTCTTTGCCTTGACACGGCCAGTAATCTTTGTTCCAATGGAGGGTGCGTCGTAACAGCCACCAAAGCACCAGTTGGTGTGTTTTCCGTCGGGGGTGGTATGCCTGCCGATGGAGTTCGCCCGTTCGTGTGCCGGTGGCGCCGGCTGGCGGGTTCAAGCCCGTAGTCAGCCAGAAACACAACTCGTGTCGGGCGTAGCCCTTGCCGGCCCTAGCTGGAAAGGGGTTGGGGGAAGTTATGCGACGAAGGACTCGCGTCCATGAGGAGGGCGGGTCGAGCCATAGGCTTGCGCCGTCGGTGTGTAAGCTCGCCCCGCTCGAAGTAACCCTGCGTCGCTCGGTGACCTAATCCATTGGACCCTGGAGACGCAGATCGATGGCTCGAAGGTTGCGGAATGCGCCGACGACCACTGACCACGACATGGAAATGAAGATTGTCTAGGTGCCGCTGCACCAGCGAGGTGCATCGGGTGATAGAGTAATGATTCACCATTTGGAGGGAGAAGAATGAGTTACAAGCTAGGTCTTACCAGTTGTGACGCGTTGCTG
>JADFPW010000404.1 GCA_022562105.1 Planctomycetota bacterium | reverse complement strand
GTACCGAACTGCTGGGTCAGCGTCGCACAGGCAGCCGGCCGGTATTCCAACCCCCAGCCGGAGTTTCTTATCGAGGCTCGTGCGCGTGAGTTTGGCGTGCCGTTGGTTTGCGCCAACAAGTTCGGCATGGAGAGCCCCGACCTGGGCTATTGCGGTATGAGTATGATCGTGGCTGGCGACGGAGAGACCCTAGCCCAAGCCGAGCCGGATCGGGAGGCCCTGTTGGTTTCCCGGGTGAAACCCGCGGGCACTATTGGGCGTGATGTTCCGCACTGGGCGGCTGCCCGGATCCTCACACCGGAGGATCCCATCGAGCCGGCCGCCGATGCTCACCGATCCATCACCGTCGCCGTCATGCCCGATGTGCTCGTCGAGACAGACCGAGGTCGATTGACGAACCCGGACATCCTGGAACGACTCGCCATGCAGAACGTGGACGTCGTCATCGCTCGCATGATACCCGGGGCCCGGTCGGCTGAATTCGAGCTGCATCTTCGTGCCATGAGGATGACGGCCATTACGGCGCCCTCGGAATGCCGGGTCATGTACGAACCGTTCGGTTCCTTCGGCTGTGTCGAAGCTGAGCAGATGATGTCGTTCGCTCCATTGCGCGCTTTAGCATTGGATGGCGCGGCCTTGCTCGTCGCCCTGTCGGCTCCCGATGAGCCGACCGTCCTGCGCGCACGAGCCATGGAAAACCGATGCTGGCTCGCAGCCACCCATGATCGTGGCGCCACCATCGTGGCCCCGAACGGCGTGATCACGGCATGTGGGTCAGCGGCCGATCCGGAGCCAGTCGTAGCGACGCTGGACCTGAACGATGCGGCCAACAAGCTGGTGTTTGCCAATACCCACATCTGGAATCAGCGGCGCCCGGAGGTGTACGCGGCGGCCACTCATATGGGATTGGACGTATAGCGCTGGGAGCTTCCACATCATGTTGACCAATCGGGTATTGACCAACCGGACACACATTCATCGCATCGTTGCGGGTGGACTGCTGTGCTGTTGGATCGCGTTGGCGGCTGTTGTGATGGTCGGGTGTCAGGAGCGCTCCGCGACTCCCGCCGCCGGGGTCGACCGTCTGGTACGCATGCGCAACCTGGGGATGGCTTATCTCGAGGTGGGTCTGACGACGGAGGCGGCACGGACGTTTAAGGAGCTGACCGACGCCGCACCCAGCGAACCTATGGGCTGGTATAACCGGGCGCTGATCGCCCTGCGCAGCAACAAGCTCGACGCGGCGGGCGAGTTTCTCGATCGTGCCCAACAACTAGCCGGCAAGCGTGCGGACGTCTTCGAACTGGCCGGGGCGATCGCCGCTGCGGACGGACGCCAAACCGAAGCGGCCGGCTTCTTGTCGCAAGCCATCGCCCTGGCCCCGGAAGACCCCCGCCTACGGTATGCGCTTTTCGATTCACTACGGCACAGTCCCGATCCGGAGCTACGAGAAACCGGTGGTGAGCAGCTTGCGGCGTTGATCGCGCTGCGTCCGGACAATTTGGAGCTGCGAATCGCGGCGGCCCGCGCCGCGCTGGATCGTGGAGACGTGAATGCAGCGGTCCCCCACGTAACTGCGCTTTCCGCTATGGATATCGAGTGGCCCACTGAACCGATTGACGCCGGGATGCTGGTCGATCAGCTACAGGAGGCGGTGGGGAAGGGTGACGCTACCGCCGCCCTTCGATCGTTGCGTCCGTTGAAAAATGTATTGGCCCCCGGGGTCGCGTTCCGCGATGCCCATCGCGAGTTGGCGGCGCCGGCCGGTCAGCCCGGACGGCCGTTATGGAACTTTCTCTCTGTTGATATAGGCGCACCATCAGAAGCTCCACCAATTGAAGTGCGATTCGTCGAACTGGACGAACGTCGGGTTCCGCCCGTCCACGGCGCGACGCTGGTCCGAGTGATCGATCGGGATTCGGATCGCACGCCATGGCTGGCGGTGGCGACGTCCGATGGGATTCATGTCTTTCGACGCCTGCCCGGTGGCGCTCCACAGCTCATTCAGCAGCTACCGCTGGACAGCGCGGCGACGTCGGAGTTGGTGGTTTGCGACTACAATAACGACGCCCTCGCCGATCTGGTCGCCGGCGGATCGGATGGCGGCGTTCGTCTACTGCCGGCCGCTGCGCCGTTTCTCGGAAAGGCCACGACCGAATCGTCCCCCGAGGCTGGTCAGCGCACGCTCGCGTCACCGTTTCCGGCCGGCGCATTCACGGTCCGCGACATCCTGCCGTTCGATGTGGATCAGGACGGCGACCTGGATCTCCTCGTCGCAGGAGTTGGCGAACGAATGTTCGTATATCGCAACAACGGCGACGGTACCTACACCGAACTCGGAGACGAAATGGGATTCGGCCAGCGTACCGACGTCATCGACCTCGAGTTCGGCGATCTGGATGACGACGGCGATCCCGACTTGATCACCGTCGGATCAGACGGACGGGCTTTTGTCTATCGCAATCGCCGTAGCGGAAAATACGTCGTCGATCATGCAACCGATCCGGGTCGTAGCGTGGGAGCGTTGCAGGGCGTGACCGATGTCGAGATCGTCGATCTGAACAACGATGGGTTGCTGGACATTGCCTATGCGGACACGGCGGGACACTGCGGGGTCTTGCTGCAGCGGCCCGGTTCAATCTATGAGGCCCGCGAGATCGGGCGGTGGGCTGACACGCCGGCCGATCCGAACGCGACGGTCCTGCTCCGGGTACTCGACTACGACAACGATGGCCGAATGGATCTGTTGGTCGTGCGCGGTCGGGTGGCCACGCTGTGGCGCAACGACGGCATGGCTCAGTTCCAGGACCGCTCTGGTGACTTGCCGACGCTCGACGCCGACGTGGTGGACGTCGATTTCGGCGACCTCGATGCCGACGGCGATCTGGATCTGATTCTGACCGACGCGACCGGTCGGCTGCACCTGTGGGACAACGACGGCGGTAACGCCAACGCCTGGCAGCGAGTCGAGTTGGCCGCGGTTCGAGAGGGGGGGCAGCGCAACAATTCGTTCGGGGTCGGAGCGACCATCGAGGTGCGTTCCGGGTTGGCCTTTCAGACGCGCGTGGTTCGGCGACCGGTCACCCACATCGGCCTCGGCTCGTACGGCGAGACCGATTCGCTGCGCATCATTTGGCCTAACGGAACGCCGCAGGTGGTCATTCAACCCGTGCGAAACAGCGCCATCGTCGAGGTGCAGCGCTTGAAGGGGTCGTGTCCGTTCCTGTTTGCATGGAACGGCGAGCGGTTCGACTTCGTGACCGATCTGCTGTGGCGCAGTCCGGTGGGAATGAAGATCAACGCCCAGCAGGTCGCCGCCGTGCTGACTACGGAGGACCACGTCAAGGTTGCGGCATCTCAGTTGCAGGCCGTTGACGGCGAGTATCGGCTTGCGATCACCGCCAACCTGTGGGAGGCGATCATCATCGACGCTATCGCCCTGATCTGCGTCGATCATCCAGCCGATACTGAGATATTCGTCGATGAACGTTTCGCCCCGGGTCACGCC
>JADFPW010000403.1 GCA_022562105.1 Planctomycetota bacterium | reverse complement strand
GGGTATGCGCCCAGCGTTTGGCCCCTGGCGACCTCGCCACCGGTGATTGCTGTCGAACTAACGCCATCCACCCAATCTCACGCTATACTCCACCCTTGGCAATTCCCCGGCCGGACAGTATTGGTTGGAAACCGGTGCCACACGTTGAAAACCGATGCCACATGACTCCAAACATGCCTCACCGTTACCGTCCCTTCTGTGCTTTCATCCTTCCGCCTTCATCCTTCATCCTCCCACCCACTTCCCACGGCCTGGAGTACCAGACCGTGCCACCCTTGACCCCTTCACCCCTTGCCCCCTTCACCCCTTGACGCTGTGACCCCTCGGTCCCTCGGCCCCTTCCGGCTTTAACACGTCAACCCCAGCGGCCCGGGATAATCGATCGGCCAACACACCAGTTGAAAAACACCGGTTGAAAACCGGTGCCACCTAACACTCCAGATGACACTTCACATGACATGCCACAGTGACCCACCAATCCGGGCGAGTTGTCCGCCGAAGGCGGATGGCGGCTCGGGGCTGGGGGAGTTCCCGGTTGCGTATCTACGGCCGGCGATCCCAAACCTCCTCGGCCTCGGGCCGGCGGATGTAGACGGGGACCAGCGTTCGGGGATCGTCGTATTGACCGGCCAGGGCCAATCGGTGGCCGATCCGGTGAACCGTCTCCGCCCGGGGACGATTGAGCGATGCCGGGAGCACCGGTAACCCGGTAGCCTGAAGCGCCTTCTGATGGTAGGCAACACCCTCGCCCATCAGCGCCGAGCCGGCGGGCAATGACCGGATGAACGCGTCCGGCTCCCACTCCCTAGGCTTGTCCACTCGGCGGTATGCATCCCCGTGTTTGACCATGGCTGCCGCAAAGATCCGCCCACGCTTGGCGTCCAGCACGACGCCGAGCGCATCCGGCGGTGGGTCGTGGTCCAGGGCGTTCTGGGCGATGACGTTCAGCGTGGGCACGGCCACCACCAATGCGCCAGCCGACCATGCTATGGTCCGGGCCACGGTGATGCCGATGCGCAGGCCCGTAAAGCTGCCCGGCCCGGTGGACACGTAGACCTCGTCAAGCTGTCCCGGCGCGAATCCGGCGTCATGGCAGAGTCGTTGCACCGTCGGGAGCAGTTCCACGGCGTGTCGCTGGTCTGCGGTGAACTGTTGGACGGCGAGGACGTCATCGCCTCGGGCGACGGCGACGCTGCCGATGCCTCCGGACGTTTCCAGGGCCACAATCCAGCGGCTGCTTGACACGGACGGTTTCATTCGATCACTTCCAATGGGCCGACTGTGTTCGCCTGGCGCATGGCGATCGGTTCCCGCCAACCACGCCCCGCAGGGGCTGTCTGAGAATAGCCCCGCGATTCATCGCTGGGAACAGGACAAAGCCTCCTCCTCCTGCTCGCGGGCGAAACCCGCGAGCAGGAGGACGGGGGGGGGCGGAGAAACGCCTCGGCTCCACCGTTGAGACGGTGGGCTATTCTCGCGCGTCCCTCGGGGACGAAATGATTCCGGAGTGCAAACGCCAGCCGCATACGGCGGAACCGTTACGACGGACTGGAAAGTCCCTCCGGCAAGCTGTTTTGGCAGGCTACTCGCCCCGAACACGGGTGGGCGCACACGATCCGACGGGTTCTGGTGTGCATCGGGATTGACCGTTCGGTTGGGTGGTCGTAGCATGCGGGATTCGGCGAGTTAGGGCGACAAGGCGGGCGCGGCAAGGGACGACAGGTGTTTGCGATAATCTCTGACATCCATGGCAACCTCGAAGCCCTGGAGGCAGTGCTGGGCGACATCGATCGGCTGGGGATCGAGGAGATTTATTGCCTGGGCGACATCGTGGGCTATGGGGCCAGCCCCCGGGAGTGCCTCGACCTGGTGATCGATCGCTGCGTCCTTAGCCTGTGTGGGAATCACGACCATGCCGTCTTCTACGAGCCCAGCAACTTCAATCCCGGCGCCGAGCGAGCCTGCTACTGGACCCGCCAGGTGTTCGAGGACGAGCCCAAGAAACCGCTGCGCGATCGCCGGTGGGACACGCTGGGCCGACTGCCCCTGCGCCACGAAGTGAAGGATCTACTGCTGGTCCATGCCTCGCCGCGCCGTCCGGTCAACGAGTATCTGTTCGCCGAAGACGTGTACACCAACCCCAGCAAGATTCTGGCGAACTTTGAACGGCTCGAAGCACACCATCGGGCGTGCCTGGTCGGCCACACGCATGTTCCCGGCGTCTTCCTGGATGATCCCTATTTCGATCCGCCGGGCGAACTGCCCGAGCCCAATCGATACGTGCTCACCCAGGACGAAAAGGCGATCATCAACGTGGGAAGTGTGGGTCAGCCCCGCGACCGTGATCCGCGAGCGAGCTATCTGATCGTGCATGAAAACGGAGAGCGCGACTCCGGCACGCAGAAGACGTCGGGCAGCTCGACCTCGTCCACGGGCGCTCAATCGGGCGGGGGGAACGCGTTCGAGATGACCGTCGAGTTTGTCCGTGTGGAATACGACATCGAGAAGTCGGTGAAGAAAATATTGGCCGTTCCCGATCTGGATGATTTTCTGGGGAATCGGCTTTACGAGGGACGCTAGTCGAATCGGACTGTTCGGACGATGGCCCGAGTCCGATCGTGCGTTGGACCTGCTCACCATCCGGCGTTATGGTCGTGCCGCTCCCGGCACCCGACGGCCCATTGGGTCCGTCCGTTCATTTGAAGGATCAACGTGACTCAGCCGCAATCGTCGGATTCAAAAACCAGTAGGCAGACCATGTGGCAGGCCCTCTTGTGGTCGATGACCGCATTCCTGGCCTGGACTTACCTCTCTCAATGGATTTGGCCGCCTCCCCCGCCGCCGGATCCCGGATCAACGGACGGGCAGAACATCGCCCAGCAAACCACCGATCCCGGCCACGGAGAGGAGGCCGACGATGGCGTGGAGGGTGCGCCCACTGCGCCACGTGAACCCAGCCAGCGCGTCGCGACTACCGGCCCGCTTTCCATCAGTGGGGCGGACACAGCCGGGACGTTGGTTCTCGGTACCCAACCGGCCGACACGAGTCTCGAATACCCCGTCGGTGTCACGGTGTCGAGCCTCGGCGCATCCGTCGAAAGCGTCTCCCTCACCTATCATCAAGAGCACGTCGATCAACCCGCGCCGTACGCCCTCTTGCACCCCATCACCGATGCCGACGGCAAGATTCATTATAGATCGTTTACGCTGGAGAAGATCTTCTTCGACGGTCAGGAATATGACCTCACGTCAATCAACTGGAACTTCGAGAAGAAGCAGATTGAAAACGGTGAATCCGTAGTCTGTTGGCTGGACGTCACGGCCGATGGGCAGCCGGTCGCTCGGATCACGATGGCCTATGAGGTTCACCGGCAGCCCGAAGAGCTCCAGACGTCGGACCTGCTCGTGGAATTGCGTGTGGACAACCTCACGGACACACCGTTCGAGCTGCGTTGGGTGATGCACGGGCCGGTCGGTGTGCCGGAGGCTGATTCTCGATTTGACGATCGGAACCGGTTCACCGCC
>JADFPW010000056.1 GCA_022562105.1 Planctomycetota bacterium | reverse complement strand
CCGCATCGTCGGAGCTTCGGTGAGACTTTCAGCCGGCGCCTGTCCATCCGAGCGAACATTCTCCGTCAACACGTACGCCAGGAAAGTAAGCGCCGCCAGCAGAGAGATGGTGCCTGACGCTTGGAGGAACTTGTTCAAGTTGCCGGCTCCTCACTCCAAGCGACCACATGTGTGGGTGGCTCAGTTGCGGCTGGAACAGCGCGGACGCCCGCAGACCACCATGCACCACGAACAATATCCTACAATCACGCGCATGACCCAACAGACCTCCATTAACAACCATGCCGCGTTCATCTGGTCGGTCGCTATTCTTCAGGAATCCTCCCTGCGTATCGGCCCACTCGGACCTGACGCCCGGCTGGCTACGCTGTTGTTTCCGCTCGCGTTGATCTTACTCACAACTGTCATTGCATTCGGAGTATTGAGGAACGCAGCCTCCCGGCCGAGCTGGCGCCTCCTTATGACACTGAGCGTCATTGGCGCACTTGCGGTGAGCCCGGTCGCGGCATACGTCGTATACCTATACTACCTAGCACCGGCCTACATTGTGGCGAGCTCGCTTCGCCCAGCGGTTTGGATTCTGTCTTGTCCGTATGCCTTTGTCCTGATTCTGTATTGCATCGGACATGTAGTCCGATCCGCCCGCCACGCGGAGCACATCGATCTGGACCTACACCCGATATGCGAAGGATGCGGATACGACCTGACCTACCAGCCGGGTGACCAGCGATGCCCCGAGTGTGGTCGGGCTGTTCGCGAGTCCCTGGAACCCGACGTGTGCAGGTCAGATTCGACGTGGGAACGCGCCGGGGGAATGCATGCCTGGGTCCGGGCCTTTATGGCCGTGTTGTTCGAACCTAAGAGATTCTACGGCGCCATGCGCGTCCGGACCGGCGATGAGACCGCCGTCACCTTCGGGCGCTGGAACCATGTACTGCTCGGCGTCGGTGGTGGTTGCTGGGTGCTGTTCACTTTCTTGACGCTGCTTCCGAAGCAGCTTGGCCCTACGTTGGACGAATTACTTGTGATGGCCCCAGCCGCCGGACTCGCCACCGTGCTCGCCTGCTGGCTGGGCCATCGGCTTGGTGCGGCTCTGGTGGTGAGTTTGTGGATGGTGCGTCGCTGCCTCCCCGACTATCGTTGGGCATGCAAGGTAATCGAATACGAGTCGGCTTTTCTATGGGTATTTTGCGTCTTCTGGGGAGTTCTGGCCGCGGCCGGGGCACTGGATGCCCGGTTGCAAACTAACCTACTGGGCAGCTTCGTCATGGTCGGCCCAATGCCCTTGCCACTTGGGCTCGTGGTCTTCCTCGGCGGCACCGTAACGTTGAGCGTGGGATGGTACTGGCGATACCAGATTGCCCTGCGGGCGATTCGGTGGAACAATTTCTGAAGTAATAACCATGAGCACCGAAGAGCCGAACAACTCACATGGAGCGATCGAATCGATCAGCGCCGTGACGCTGGCCACGCACGACATGGGCAGGGCGATTCGGTTCTATCAATCGCTGGGATTCGAGATGCTCTACGGCGGGGACGATGCTCCGCTTACCAGCTTCTCGGTGGGGGCTGGGTTCCTCAACCTCATCGCCCAGCCGCCCGACACCCGCTGGTCGTGGTGGGGGCGGGTGATCTTCCACGTGTCCGACGTCGATGCCTTCTATGCCAAGGCGCTCAAGCTGGGATTGAAACCCAGCACGGAACCACGCGACGCCGAATGGGGCGAACGATACTTCCACCTCACCGATCCGGACGGCCATGAACTCAGCTTCGCCAAACCCTTGAGTTAGTCCGCTTATAGACTGTTTCACAGCCTGCACAGGTTGAAAACCTGTGCCACACCCACCGGTTGGAAACCGGTGCCACACGAGGTTGTGAAAAGGCCGGTCAAAGCCCGAGCTTCGGTGCACGGCGGACGGACAGGTGAAAACCAATGAATACGATCGCCATCAGAGCATATCCAAGCGCTATGAACTGAGCGCGAAACACGAAGACGTCCGCCGGCGCTGAACTCAGGATAAAAAGGTAGTCCACTTCGTTGCCGACCAACTGATACGCGTGCATCAAACCGAGATAGGTCGCGGCGGCGCCGATGAGAGCCCAGATTCCGGCGACGAGAAACCGGCGATCTATGAGCGAGGCGGAGATGGCGGCCAGGATCATGCAGGTGAATATGTAGCCGCGCTCCAGAATGTTCATCCCGTGGATCAAAAACCCGTTAACTGTACTCCCTAGGCCGGCCTGCGGGTGATCCATGGTCAGCAAGTCCTGCATGGTGGTGGCGGCGCCGATCGGGGCCAACGCGGCGATCTCGCCCACCGGCGTCCCAGGCACGAGGACCATCTTGGCAGCGATGAACGTGCCGGCCATCACCGTGGCGCCCCACGCGGCGATGGCAGGGAACAGTCCGATCGCGACCGCCGGGGCGTGGGCTTTCGGCGTGGCCTGGAACGCCTGGGCGGTGATCACGATCCCGATCCACAGCACGATGGCGATACCCGCCTCGATGGGGACGATCGACTGCACCCACGCCACCATACCCGTCAGGCAAATGAGCGTGACCACCAAACCGTTCAACGTGCTATAGCCGGCCCGGGCCCCCAGCCCCTTCCAGCCCGGATGGCCGATGTAGATCGTGGGGTTGGCAGGCAGCTACCAAACAGGGCAGCCACGATGGTGCCCAGGCCGTTGACCGCCAGCGACGATCGGGTATCGAACCGATCCCCGCCGGCCTCGGCTGACTCGATGTTCTGCAGACTGCCGAGCACGTTGAACAACCCCATGGGCAGGATCACCGACAAGTAGCCGACCCACGTCTCTGCGGGCAGGTCGAACACGTCCGCCAGGGCGCCGCCCGCCCACTGCGGTAGATGCCATCCTCGCGACTCCCACGCGACCGCGACTGCATCGCCCGACATGCCGTGCCCGGTCCAGTCCGCGGGCAGCAGCCATGCCAACAGCGTTCCGCTGACCAACGCCACCAGTCCGCCGGGCAGGCCGAGGGGGAACTGTGTTCGTGAGAAGTAGGTGATCAGTATGACACCCAGCGGGACCATGGCGATCAGAGGATTCTGGAAGATTTGCAGGACGAAGGTCATGGAGATGAACCCGATGGCGATGCCGGCCAGCGTGGACAACAGGGCCGCCCGCGGCGTGTGGCGGCGAATCCGTTCGGCGACCAGCAACCCGCCTAGCTCAATGAGTCCGCTGCCAAAGCAGGCGAGCAGACCCATCTTCCAGGCCGTCTCGGCGCTATGCGTCTGACGATACACCGGTGCCATCACGAAGAAGACGAACACCAACAACGACGGGGTATTGATCCCGTAGGGCAGGGCGGTGACATCGTTGCGCCCCTCGCGTCGTGCGAGCCGCCGGGCCTGCCACGCGTAGAATAGATTGCCCAATAGGAGGGAGACGGCCGCCCCGGGCAGGATGTGTTCATAGAGAAACCGACTGTCCGGCCCGTTCATGCCGCACAGGGCGCTGCACAGGGCCACGATGAGCAACAACTGCACCAGGTTGTCGATGAACAGCCCGAAGAAGCCGTCCAGATCCCGCTTGACGAACAGGGGATACGCTGCTGACATGCGTGCGTTATAGACGCTCGTTAGGTCGGCGAAAAGATGGGGGTTGCGAGACCCATGGATTTCCATCCATGGGCGTGGAGCGAAGGATCACCGTCGTTGCAGGACCGTTGCCAACAAGGCATCGTATAGCGAATGCGCGTTCGCGCCCGCTTTTGCATCGAACAACTCACAGGCTATCGGTAGGGAGGACCGCCGACCGCAAGACAGCTCGGGAGAGTCCGCCTTGACGCGTGAAGGGTGACCGCTTAGATTCCAGGCGAGGAATCAATGGGGCATGGAGGCCTGCGTGTTCAAGTCGTTCAGCCATCCGGCGCTTTCCATGATGCCCAGGCAATTCTCGGCGGGGCACTGCCCACTGGGCGGAGGCTCCGCATCTGCTGCGTGCCTGTCCACACGGGTAAAGGAGTGGTGACCCATGGCGAACAAGACCGTGCGAAAACACCGTGCTCGCGGACGAAGCAACTATCGTTCACGGCGTGGTGCCGTGGCAGCGGAACCTCCGCCGGAACTCGAGCACCCGCTGGCATTGAGGTGCAAGGCATGCGCCAAGTTAGGACGATACCATGTCGGATCCGTTCTGTTCGATCCCACCGGGGATCCGGAGCGAGAGATTGAAGACCGCGTGACCTTCACCGGCTATTTTCGCTGCCGGGCCTGCGATTCTCCCGGCCCCTGGGAGCTGGCAACATCCGCACTCGCTGGGCTTACCGCTTTGTTTCTCGGCTACATGACGGAGGAGGACGATGTTCCTCCATTCGTGGGCTCGATGCGCATATTTGACGGCCGCCGCATTCGCACCTGCGCCGAAGGCGTGGACCACATCCGCGAACTGATCGCTCATGACGAGCGGAACGCATTCCTGTGGGTCCGGCTCGGCAACCTCCTCAAACGAGGCGGCGAGGCCGGTGGGGCCTATGAGGCCTACACGCGGGCGGTGGAACTCGACGAGACGGACATCGAGGCCCTCTGCCAGTTGGGCGAGTTCCTCGTCGATCGGGGCGATAATGAAGAGGCCGCACTCCACCTCCACGCCGTACTGGAACATGCGCGCGAATCGACCGAGCTTCCCCGCGAGCTGCGCGTGCAGCTGGTCCGCGAGGCTCTGGAGCTTCTCTTCCACATCAACCGTCGCACGAAAGGAGCCATCGACGTCTTTCCGCAACCGCAACTGGACGACGTCGACAGGCCGGACGATGAACCGCTCGTCCTCGAGCTGCGCGAGTTCAACCTGAGCAGAGAATCCGACTGGGATCTGCTGTGCTCCAGCATCATCGGCGAACGAACTTTCCACGACGACTCCCGTCAACAGGCCAGGAGGCGTCACCGCGACGCGGTGGCGGGGCCCGCGATCGCGGAGCGAAAGATCGCCCGCAATGATCCCTGTCCCTGCGGCAGCGGCAAGAAGTTCAAGCGGTGCCACGGGCGTGCCGGCAAGCTCGCGGAACGTGTCAACGCGTAACCCGCCCGTTGAACAACTTGATGGTGGTCAATCCGAGGCTAGGACATCTCCAATACCGGAGGTCGGACCGGCTTCCGCAGTGGATCCCGACGACCTAAGATACCATCACTCGGCGTTCGTCCATGAAAACCGCATTTGACCACATCGCCGGTGAATATGACGTCTATCGACCGAGCTATCCCGCCGAGGCGCTAGACATGCTCGGCGGCATGCTCGCGCCAGATGGTGATCGTCACGCCGGGCCGGACGTCCGAGACCGAGTTGATACGCCGGTCATCGTCGACGTGGGCGCCGGCACGGGGATCTTCTCACGTCAACTGGCCGCTCGGGGATGGCGGGTCATCGCCGTCGAACCGTCGGTCACCATGTTGCGCGTGGGCATCGTCGAGCAGACCGACATGTCCTACGATCGGCGTCGACTACACCCGATCGCCGGCGGGGCCGAGCGGATACCGATCGCATCGGAAAGCATAGACCTGATCACCGCCGCCCAGGCGTTTCACTGGTTCAACCCGCCGATCGCCCTGGCTGAGTTCGCCCGCGTTCTGCGCCCGGGCGGCGCCATCGCCCTGCTGTGGAACAATCGCGATCCCGCGCGCCACCCCATTGTCGATCAGTTCGAGGAGCTGATCCGCCGATACAATCCGGCTCACGATCGCGAATACCGCCAGCAGGATTGGCCCGCCAAGATAGCCCAGACCGGTTGCTTCGAAGCAATGATCGAGCATCGAATCGAATGGGAATGGAAACTCACAGCCGACCAACTCGTCGGCTTCTCACGGACCATCTCCTACGTCCGCAACGTGATCGCCCGCGACCAACTGCCACGATTCGAGGCTGAGTTGCGCAGCTTGGCTATGACGGCGTTTCCCGACGGCGTTTGTCGCCTGCCCATGTGGACCGGCCTATGGACCGCCCGCCGGCTCGCTCGTTAGCGCTACGTTTCACATAGGTCGCATCATTCCGAGCCGCGACCGTGAGGGAGCGGTTAGGCACACGAACCATTCTCGGCGACCGAAGAACCACTCCCTTACGGTCGCGGCTCGGCTCTGAATCCGCCTCAGCGTCATGCAATTACTGAACTACGCGCGCCGCCCGTGGCAGGCCTTGTACTTCTTGCCGCTGCCGCAGGGGCAGGGGTCGTTGCGACCCACCTTGGGTTTATCGCGGCGGATAGTCTCGACCTTGGCCTCCTGACCCTGAGCCTTCATGGCGGCCGACTGATCCGCCACCGCTCCGGCAAAGCCGCCCCCCGTGGCGTCGGCATGTTGCGTGCTAACTTGGGCCGGTGCTTGGACTTGTCCCCCACCGCCGGGAGTGGTGTTCATCCGCACCTTGAAGATCATGGCGGTGACGCGATCGCGGATGCGCACCCACATCTGATCGAAATACTCACGCCCCTCGATCGCATACTGACTTTGCGGATGCGTCTGGTCGCCGCCCAGGGGGCGTTGCATGATGGCGTGCTTGAGGCGGTCCATCTCCAGCAGATGATCCTTCCACGCCTGGTCGTAGATGTGGACCAAAACGGCGTGCTCCAGGCGGCCCAGCTCCCAGCGGAAGACCTCGCGCCCCATCCGTCGGACGGCCTCGCGCCGATCGTCGGCCAGTTCGTCGAAGACCCGCTGATCCCACGCTCGCCCGCAGCGATGGCGAGCCCATTCGACGAACTGCTCCGCGTTGCGACTGAGCAGGGCCTGGTCGATTTCGCGATCAAAGCGACCCTCGGCCATGAATTCCGTGTTTATACGTAGCAGTTCTTTCTTCACGTCTTCGGCCGATCGACCCTGAACATGATCGGCGGTCCAGCCGAGCTTGAACTTGCCGTTCGCCCACTTGACCACAGCCTCCGCGGTATAAGCGCTGTCGGTCGCCCCTTCCCCATAGGCCCGTTCGATGCACACCTCAATCGGGTAGCTGATCTCGCGTTGAACGTAGGCCGCCCGAACCAGCACCTTGATTCGATCGATGACCTCAGTCGCGGTGACATCGACCAAACTATCGACGTCAAACTCGACCTCGAACTGGTTCCGCAGCCATTCGCCCAAGGAACGTCGCGGATACTCGGGATCCAGATAGACCTGGATACCATTTAGATCGACTGTGGCGTAGTAGTTGTCGGCTGCCTCGACCAGGGCATCCTCAATGTCGGCCGGCTCCATCTTCCGGAGCTGGTTCTGGGTCATGGACACCTTGAATGCCCGTTGGGCCCAGGATAACAATCCGCCCACGTCCCATTCAGCCGACGGAGCATCAGGGTCGATGTACTCGCCCAGCGTGGTGTGAATCTGCTCGCGGGCTTCGTCCTGGCCTCGCCGGCGAATGTTCTGGTGCACTATTTCGAGCTCGTCATCGTTCACCTGACTCACATCGATGGTCAATTCCAGGTTGCTTCGACACCAGTTTACCACGCAGTCGGCCTGGTAGTCCGCGGCCAGGTATCGTTGAACGGCATCGACAATGGACTCATCGAGGATCTCGAATATCAGGGCACGCAGATCCCGGCCATCCAGAATACGCTGACGGGAGGAGTAAAACTGCTTGCGTTGATAGTCCATCGGCTCGTCCCATTCGAGCAGATGTTTGCGGGTAGCGAAGTTGCGCTCCTCCACCTTGCGCTGGGCCTTTTCAATGCCCTTGGATAGGCGCTTGTCCTCCAGTGACGCTCCACCGGCGAAGCCCAGCTTCTCCATCATCTTCAGCATCCAGTCGGGCATGAACAGCTTCAGCAGGTCGTCCTCCAGAGAAAGAAAGAATCGCGATGACCCTGGATCACCCTGGCGACCGGCTCGGCCGCGCAACTGATTGTCGATCCGCCGGGCCTCGTGCCGTTCCGTCCCCACAATGTGCAGGCCGCACGGTGTGTTCAGCGTACACACCGTCCGACCCATCGCCGGAAAGCGCGGGTCGAGCTTCGGTTTGTAGCAGTGACTGCAATTCGTCTTGGCGTCGTATTCCTCGCAATACATGCAGCATTTGGTCATACCCGGGGGGTACAGGGCGAGGGAGTTCACGTCCAGCGAGATTACGGAGTCGGGGACGCCGCCGGTTGCGTCTGCGCCAACCTCCGTGCTGGATGCGGCGGGCCCGGCGCCCTCGCCTCCCACACTACCGTTGCCATTGGTCGTCGGTACCTTGCATGTTGCGTAGACGACACCGGCCCCGAGTTTGATGTCCGTTCCACGACCGGCCATGTTCGTGGCCACGGTCACGTTGCCGAGCGGCGTCTTGTCCGGACCGCGAGTGGGAATGGTCTGGTGGCCGGCCTTGACCACGATCTCCGCCTCGCGGGCGTGGTTCTTGGCGTTGAGCACCTCATGTTCGATTCCGTAGGTCCGCTCCAGCAGCTTGGACAGCTTCTCGGAGTTCTCCACGCTGGTGGTGCCCACCAGAATGGGCCGACCGACGGCCATCTCCCCCATGCACTCGTCGTAGGTCTCCATCATGAAGGCGACGACCTTCTCGTCGCCTTCCTCGGCATTGCCGAAACGCTGCAACGCTTCGTCGAGCTTGGCCAGCTTGTCCGCCGAGTCAGGAGATGCTTCCAAAATCGGGCGCAAGGCATTAAACACGTCGGCCAACAGAAATGGATCGTTGGGTCGGCCGCGACGTCGAACCTCGTGGATCTCTTCGACGATGGCCTGATACTTCTGTTCGACGTTGCGGTAGATCTTGTCGTTGTGATCCAGGCGGTTGACCGGCCGATTGGTGGGAATGGCCACCACGTCCAACTTGTAAATCTTGGAGAACTCCTCGGCCTCGGTCAGGGCGGTCCCGGTCATGCCGGCCAGGTGCTTGTACAGCTTGAAATAGTTCTGGATGGTGATGGTGGCCAGCGTCTGGGTCTCTTCCTTGATGGGAACGTTTTCCTTGGCTTCGACGGCCTGGTGCAAGCCGTCGGACCATTGGCGCCCGTGCATCAGCCGGCCGGTGAACTCATCGACGATGATCACCTGGCGGTTCTGGACGACGTATTCCTTGTCGCGTTCATAGACCACGTGGGCCCGCAACGACTGCTCGATCAGGTGCGGGCGATCCATGTTCGTCCCCACATAGAAGCTACCGATCTGAGCCTCCTCCTGGGCCGCCGCCACGCCGTCGTGGGTCAGGTGACAGCTCTTGCGCTCCTGCTGGACCACGTAGAACTGCTCGAAGCCGAGCGACTCGGCTTCCTCCTCGGTGAGCATCCCGGGATCGACTCTGAAACGCGGCAAGGCGCCCTCGAACTTCGGATGGCTCGTATAATCCTCCGGCGGATGGTCGCCCCACTCCTTGACCCGCGCCGCCATCACCTTGATCCCAGCAGCCTGTTTGCGAACCAGCAATCGGGACAGGTTGTCCGCCCATTTGTAACGCTGCGGATCGTCGTGGGCCGGGCCGGAAATGATCAACGGGGTTCGGGCTTCGTCGATCAGGATCGAATCCACCTCGTCGATAATGGCGTAGTGCAACGGTCCCTGGACCTGGTCCTGGCGGCGCGGCTTCATGTTGTCGCGCAGGTAGTCGAATCCGAATTCGCTGTTCGTGCCGTAGGTAATGTTGCAGGCGTAGGCCGCCTTGCGCAAGCCCTCCCGCCCGCCGGGATCGAGTTGCGACTGAATGCATCCGACGGTCAAACCCAGCAACTCGAAGATGGGGCGGGCGAAGTCCGAATCGCGCTCCACCAGGTAGTCGTTCACCGTAATGACATGGACCTTCTCGCCCTGCAGCACGCGCATGTAGGCAGCCAGATGGCAGACGATGGTCTTGCCCTCCCCGGTGCGCATCTCCGCGACCTGCCCCTGATAGAGCACCTTGCCGCCGACCAGTTGGCAGCGAAAATGGCGGTGACGCTGCGCTCGCCGTGACGCTTCGCGCAGCGTGGCGAAGGCCTCGGGAACCACGTCCTCCACATCCTCGCCGCCGTCGAGGCGAGCACGGAGCTTGTCCGTCTGAGCCAGCAAATCCTCGCCCGAAGCAGCACTCAGCGTGGATTCGAACTCGTCCACCACGCTCAAACCGGCGGTCAGACGCTTGACCAATCGTTCATTTCGGGATCCGAAGATCTTGCGGGCAATTCGCCCGAGGAGGTTCTGCTTAGCCACGATCGTCTCTCACAGAAACCAGGATGAATGTGCAAACAGCACGACAGCGAACACGTCCGCCACAACCCGAGGTGAACGCGGTTCTAGGGGCCGTACAATCCGCCGAAACGGGATAAAGAAGTGATCCGGGAGCGCAGCGGCTGCACCTGCCAGCCCACTCGCTGGCAGCGCGATCGGGTCGCTCGTTCTGCGGCCACGTCCGCCACGCCGCCGGGCGTCGGAGCGTCTGTGCCTCGACATGCCGAACTCGACTCCGACCTCCACACCATCGCCGACAGCGCGCCGCCCCCCAGCCGAGCCTTGGGCCACCGTGGAGCGAATGCCACCGTCAACGCCGTGATGAGCAGCCCGGCGCAGGCAAAACCGCCGCCACGGGCTCTGCGATGGCTCGACACGCTCACTGGCTCATATCTCGTTCCCGGCATGCGGCCCATTATACGCATCGGGCCGCCGAGCGACATACGCTGGGCCGAAACATCTAGTGCCCTGTCACTCGTGGAATCGCGGGTTGGGTGCCCGGTACCCGCCATTCATCATTCGAGGCGTAACGGAGTACCAGACCGTGCCACCCGCCGTGGCCGGATGCCACCCAATATAAGTGCGCCTGACGAAGCACCAGTCGGCACACGGATGGTCAGTCCGGATACGGAAAAGGCCCCCGGTCGAACGTGCATTCGTTCAACCGGGGGCCGAGTCAATCAACCAATTCGTGCGGGCCTACAGCCGGCGGCGACGTTGCGACAGCAGCGTCCCCACTAGCCCGACCGCTGAGGCGAACAGGCCCATCAGCATCCCCGCCCCGCACAGTGACGTTGGCCGGCCGATGTTAAAGCCGTCGCTTCCGTTGCCGTCGGGAACCTCGCTTCCGACACCGGGCTCACCACTACCCGGAACCGTGGCCTGATTGGCGGTCACCGTTTCGGTCGCGGAGGAATCGCTGCGCCCCAGGTCGTCGGTCACCGTCAGAGTGACCTCGTAGGTGCCCGCAACGGTGAAGGTATGGCTGACCACCGCGCCGTTGATGAGCGCTTCGGTCGAGCCGTCCGCGGACCGCACGATCAACCACTCGTACGTCAGGTTGTCACCCGTGGACAGGTTGGCGTCAAAAGCGATGGTCAGCGGGACCGGTCCACTACGCGGGCCGGTGGCGATTCGGGCCACTGGAACGGCCCCGGACGACGGAGAGCTGAGCACGTTGATCAGCATGTTCACCTCATCGCTTCGACCGCGACCATCGTCCACCGTGAGGACGACGTTGAACGCACCGGCCGTGGTGAACGTGTGTGTCACGTTCACTCCGGCGTCGGTCTCCCCGTCGTCATAATCCCAACTGTAGGTCAGCGAGTCTCCATCCTCGTCGCTGGAGGCGGAGGCATCGAACGCGGCGGTCAGCGGAGCCGGGCCCGTGGTCGGCACGGCGGTGAACGAGGCCACCGGATCGAATTCGTTGCCCTCTTCGATCTCCTCATCGGGATCCTCGATGTCTTCCGGATCGACCACGGTGATGGTCTGGGTAGCGATGTCGTCGTTAGCGTTGACATCGACCACGATCAGGGTCACCACGAAGACTCCCGCTTCAGCGTACGTATGGGACACGCTCAGGCCGTTCGCACCCGCGCTGTCACCGAAATCCCAATCCAAACTCACGATCTCCTCGGCCGGCGATGACGTGCTGGTGAAGGTCATCTCCGTGCCGAGTTCGACGGTGGTGGCCGGAGTTACTACGAAGCTCGCATTCGGCGCCGGTGCGGGCAACGCGCCCTCCGGCAGCACGATGATCAACACTTGGGCGGTGTCCACGCCGCCCAAGCCGTCGCTAACCGTCAGTGTCACCGGATAACCGGCGATGTTCTCGTCGGTATAGACGTGCTCAACGTTCTCACCGCTCTCCTCCGGACTGCCGTCGCCGAAGTTCCACGAGAAGGTGAGCTCATCGCCGTCCGGATCGAACGAACTCGAGCCGTTGAGCAGCACAATCTCGCCGATTTCCACGATCGTATTGCTGGCCGAAATCGCCGCCGTCGGATTCGTGTTGCCCACCATGATCGACAGGGTAATCGTATCCGTCGCTCCGCCGCTGTCAGTGACCGTCAGCATGGCGAAGAAAACCTCCGGCGGATTGCTGGTCGAGTAGAAGTGGTCCGTCTCCTGGAACGTGCCCACTTCACCGTCCCCGGCCGTACAACCCGACTCGGGGCAATCGCCGAAGTTCCACTCGAAGATCAGCCCCTCCAGGCCGTCCTCCGGATCGCTCGACAAACGGGCGTCGAAGTGAACGTCCAATGTGCTGTTGGGTCCGCTGGTCGGCGTGGCGATCACGGCGGCGCTGGGAGTCTGGTTGATGACCTCCACATCCACCTGATCCTCGCCGATCGCCCCATCGCCGTTCGTGGCCGTCAACGTCACGGTGTACGATCCGTTTAACGTGAACGTATGCGGAACCACCTCACCGCTCTCGTCCGGCGTGCCATCGCCGAAGTTCCAATTGTAGGTTAGGTTGCCCCCGCTCGGGTCCGTCGAGTCCTGTGCGTCGAAGACCAGGGCCAGCGGAGCCGGGCCGGCCGGGATAATCTCCTCATCGTCTCCAATGAATTCGAGCACCCGGATGACCGCCGTCGGCCCCTCGTCGATCTTGCCGTCCATCACCGCGATACCCGGAGCATGAGCCGTCAGGCCGGTGGTCACGAACACGAACCGATCGCCCACGGCGAACGGCAAAGCACCCTCTCCGGTGCCCTCCTGGAGTAGGAAGGTGACCTCATTGCCGTCCGTGGTGTACTCGGTGCCCGCGGTGGGATTGGTCGTCTGCAGGTCGGACAGCGAACCCGTCGCCGTCCAAACCGGATTGTTCTCCTCGTCGAGCACCATCTCCACCACCCACGACTCGAGCTTTACAAATTCGGAGTCAACCCCCTGAATGGTCAGCGTGCCGTCGCCGAAGTTGTTTCGGCCGGCCCGAACCGCCGAGAAGGCGGCCTCCACACAGGGTTCACCATCACAGTCGCCGACGCCTTCGCCTGGAATCAGCTTGGCGTAGACGTAGTAAACATTGTCATCGATATCCGCCAGATCCCAATCGATGTCGTCCGCGATCAGGCCGAGCGGCTTCTCCTTGATGCCGATCAGCGTACCCGTGGTGTAGTCGCCGTCGTTCAGCGTGTAGTAGAACTCCATGGTCGTTCCACCGAACAGGTCATTGGCCTCGTACCGGATCGGATACACGCCGCTGCCGAACGAACTGCCGCCCGGCGGGTCGATGAACTCCAAACTGGGGACGTCGGCCGGCTTCCAGACGAACGTCACCCGCGATCCACCGTTCACCGATTCGATGCTGGCGATTTCGATCCCGCTGACCCGCACCAGTTTCCACCTGTTGGTTGGGAAGCTGTCGCGGTTCCACGGGCCGAAGTTGGGCTCAAGGGAGGAATCGGCGAAAAGGTCAGGATCGCCGGGCCACGCATCTTCCGCGTTGCCCGGGTTTACGCCGGACGGTCCATCGTTGCGCCCGTCGGCTGCGATGATCATGTAGGTGGCCGCCGTAGCTGACATCTGCTGAGTCGGAAGACCTTCGGGGTTCACGCCGAGGTCGACGTACTCGATGAGCAGGCCCGGTCCGGGCATACCCTGGACCTGAATGCCGAAGGGGTCGTCCCCGAAGGTGGCAATGTCGTCAAAGCTCTCGCCCGGCGGATTCGGACCGGTAAAGAGCGAATCGCCCACGTGGTAGAAGTAGAACCGCTCACCGAAATGCACCGGATCCAGGTTCTCGTAGAAGAAGTAGGTCTCATCCCGGAAGTCCTCGCTGGCCGGGATGGTGATCTCCTGGGGAACACCCGGCGTCAGGACGGTGGCCAAGTCAATGGGGTCGATCCAGCCGGAGTTCTCCTTGAGCGGGGCAATCGGATGCACCAACTGACCGTGGTTGGTCATCAGGCACCAGAGCCCGATGGGGAAGTTGATCAAACTGCCGCCGTCGTCGTCCAGGACGTCGTAATCGTAGAGATCGGGGAACCCTTCCCAGGCGTGTCCCCACTCGTGGGCGGCGAAAGGCACCACGAACTGGTTGCCCTCGGCCGTTCGTGAGGCATCGTTGGGATCGGGCACGATCAGCCCGTCTTCTTCCATCACCCCGTCGGAGTAGCCGATCTGGGTCACCAGATCGTGGAAGAACAGGTTGAAGTTGAGATGCCCCTTGAACGGGTAGCCGCCCTCGGGATCGTCCGCATCCTCGTTGTGGATCGGGTAGAACAACGGGCTGAAGGGGAAGGTGGATCCGCCCTCGCCGCTGCCGCTATCGTCGAACGAGCCCGGTGGCAGGAAAACGATGCCGGAGACGAAGCCGCGGACAAACAGGTCGCCGGTGCCTTCGTTGCAGCCGTTGGGGTCAGGGAATCCATCGCCGTTTTGATCCGTCCAGTTCTCGAAGTCGATGTCAAAGCAGAACTCCCCGCCGGCCACGCGGTTCAGCGTGTTGACGTCGATCCAGTCGTCCCAGTCCGTCTCGCCGTCCAACGCAGCCACGCAGTCTTCCAACAAGCGCTGTCGGTTGAAGGGGTATAGCGAGCCCGTCCCGTCGTTCGGACTGCCCTGGAAGGAATCCTCGATATAGTTGTCTGACATCGGCGGGCGAACCTCACCCTGGTCGATCATCCCGTCCAGGTTGTAGTCCCGGAAGCCGAAGTGCATGTTGGCGACGCCGCCAAATTCGGGATCGCTTCCGGGCCCGGCGTAATCGTGCGGCCCGTGGACCCATTCCCAGGCTGTTCCAAAGCTCGGCGAGGTACCGTCTGTTCGCCAGGTCAGCCATTCCAGGAGCAGGACGTTGCCCCCGTCGCGACCTCTGGCGCCGTGACCGTTGATGGCGTAGGGTCCGGCGGCGATGGTGAAGCTGTCACCGCTGAGGCTGGGCGTATCCGGGTTGTTGTCGCCGGTATCCTCACCCCAGATGTCGTGGCTGCCGTTGCCGGTGGCCTCGCCCAGTTTCTTGTCGCCGTGCCCGAACGGGAAGGCGAAGCCCGGGAAGTGGTACTTGGACGACGGCAGATCGTCGTGCTCAACCAGGCCGTCGTAGTAGATCCGCGGCTCGCCGTCGCCATCGGCCTCCTCGGGCAGGATCTTGCAATCGTCGCCGCTGCAATCCTCCTCGAAGTTGTTGGGCAGATCCGTCTCGAACACGACAAACCTGCTGTCGGGTCCGTTTTCCGGTTCTGCATTACCCAGCCAGCCGGTCCCGTCGCCGTGCAAACCACCTCGGTTGGCCTGGAAGTGACGTCGGTTGCCCTCCCAGTCGTCGTCGGGCTCGGCAGTCGGATCCGGGAACGGGATCATCTCGGGCGTGTTAGGCAAACCCGGCTGGTTCCCCGGCGGCTCGGGGTTCGGATTCTCGCCTGACGGCCAGGCGGGGGTTGGGCTCGCAAAGTCCGAACCGTGGTAGAAATCGCGCGGCAGCTCCACGTAGCGGTCCTGCCAGGCGTCGTCATACCATGCCACATCGTCACCAATGAAGAACTGACCACCCTCACTATGAAAACCCGGCAGCGGGGTCGTGGTAGCGAACGCGTGCTGCGACTTCCACTGCATCTTGGTGCTGGCGATCTCCGTCCAGGAATCCGACGGATCGTATAGCCCGTTGCCCGCCCGGGCGACCAGAGTATCGGTGTCGCCGGGATAATTGTTGTAGATGTAGCCAGGATCATTGTAGTTGAACGAGGTCATCATCTCCGGCGGCACGCCTTCGGTGCACTCGGCGACACCTTCGCTGCGCGGATCGTAGATCTTGATCCAATGCTTACCGCTGGGCAGGCTGGCGTCCGGATCCTCGATGCAGGAGTCCCATCGACGCAGGAAGTCCTCCCACGGCTCGGCGATGTCCAGCGTGTCGTTGCAGTTGGAATCATGATACTCGCAGCGAGATGGAAGTTCATCGCTGTACGTCTCTTCCGACATCGCGTTCGCACCTTCCTGACACTCGTCGGGAATGTCGTCCGGCGCGCACTCATCTGCCGGATCTTCGATGCAAGCCCAGTCCTTGGCGTCCATGCTGGTGCCGCCGGCAATGTCGGCCAGGTCATCGATC
>JADFPW010000402.1 GCA_022562105.1 Planctomycetota bacterium | reverse complement strand
ACCGGTGATTGCTGTCGAACTAACGCCATCCACCCAATCTCACGCTATACTCCACCCTTGGCAATTCCCCGGCCGGACAGTATTGGTTGGAAACCGGTGCCACACGTTGAAAACTGGTGCCACATGACTCCAAACGGGCCTCACCGTTACCGTCCGTTCTGTGGTTTCATCCTTCCGCCTTCATCCTTCATCTCCGGGTTGCATAGGCGTCGTGGACGATCGGCTACTTACGACGCGGACCGGTCGGCTTGAAGCGACGTACCTTTCGGTCAGTGATGAGCATGTCCACGGGCCGGTCCAACGGCTCGGCCGGTATGTCGTCGGTCACCTGTTCCTCGAATGCCAACGCGCAGGAAACCGCCCGGAACTCGGGATGGGCCAGGAATCGGTCGTAGAAACCGCGGCCTCGGCCCAATCGATTGCCTTTCCCATCGAATCCCAATCCGGGAACGATGACCAGATCGATCAGGGACACCGGGATGGGCAATCCGGACACCGGCTCGCGCACGCCCAACTCCGAACGGGTCAAATCCTCGGTAAGGGAACGGATCTCGATGGGGATCATCCGCCGCTGTTCCCAGCTCACCTTGGGAGCCAGCACGCGCTTGCCTAGCTGCCACGATCGCAGCACGATGGGCGTGGTGTCCACCTCCGTGGGAAGCGAAAGGAACACCATCAACACCTCGGCCCGGGCGAACTCGGGCTGTTCGACCAGTCGCTGGGCGGCGGCGGCGCTCTTGGCGGCCAACTCCTCCGGAGCCAGGGCGTCCAGGGCCTTTCGCAATTGCTGTCGCAGATCCCGCTTCACCGATGCCTTGCTCGTCGTTGACCCCGTCGGGTGATCCGGACGGTTTCCACCCATTTTCAGGTGACACTCCGCCGAGCCGGTTTCCTCCAGCGGAACGGCTCGCCCCGACGGGTGGGCACCCGGGCGGGCTGCGCCAGTCGGCAGTATATGCTATCGACGATCCGACGGGAAAGGTTCGGTTGACTCTTGAATCGGCAACAGCCCAACACCGCAGGTCCAGCCAGGACCACGGCCAGGACTGGGCACCAGGCCGGGTGATTCGCGTCCGACCCCAAACTGGCCTGCGACGCCACCTTGGGGGCCACAAGGGAACCGGCCGGGGAGATAGTGTATAATACGCTTCGCTCGGGTAAGCGCTCGGCGCCAAAAGCGCATTAGTCACCTATGGACGGGTGTCGGTCCCGTTCGGGCCAATGGAGAACAGCGCGATGAAGCAGAAGCAGCTGGAATGTGTTCTCGTGGTGATCGCCTTTCTGGCGGGCGACGCCGGTGCGGCGATGTTGTACGTCACCAACCCAGCTACCGGAGGGAGCACGCTGGATCTGGCCGCCGGCGAGACGGGGGAGATGAGCTTGAGGCTCACGATCCGCGACATGGACACCGGCTTCGCGTTTCTCAACACGTTCTATGACGACGACGACAACGCGAACGACGGAATCATCGAGGTCATCGACTGGGCACCCGGCCTCGACGGACCCGATGTCACATATTCTCGGACAGGGCAGTGGCTACCGTATGACATTTCCTGGGACTTTAGCAACGAGTACGGTCTGATCATGGGCCGATCCGACGGGAAGAACTGGGGCCCCGGAACCTACGTTATCGACACCCTTACCCTCCTGGTGGACGGCGTACCGACGCAGGACATGGTGCCGGTCACCTTCGAAGAGGGCGCCCGCGCGCCTGCGCTTTACCTGGCCGATTTCACGCTGTTCCCGTGGGGCGAGGGACTCGATGGAATCCTGCCGGATTACCTCGATCCCGGCGTGGGTGGTGAGACAGACCCCTTCATCATCAACTTGATCCCCGAGCCTGGCACGCTGCTGATGCTCGTCGCCTGCCTTATCGCGAGCGGCTTCGGGCGACGCCGGCTGCCCGGCGCCTGACGCTGGCGCCGCACGGTGTTCGTCTCGAGCGCGCCCGGCAGGCCGGTGCATGCTTGCCAAATCGTGGGCAAGTTGCACAATTGTGGGCGTGGGCGATACCGACAGCAAGGGAACACTGGAAGTCATTCACGGGTCCATGCTCGGAGGCAAGACCGAGTACATGATCGCCCGTCTGCGCCGGGAGGAGTCAGCCGGCAAACGCGTCCTGGCCTTCAAACACACCATCGACGACCGCTACGACGCCGATCACCTGGTCACCCACCGCGGGGACCGATTCGACGCCGTCCGCGTGCCCGATGCCTATACGATTCTCCAGCGCTGCGCTGACGCCGAGGTAGTCGCCGTCGATGAGGGACATTTCTTCAAGGCCGCCCTGATCCCCGTGGTAAACGAGTTGACCCGCCGAGGCGTGACCGTACTCGTAGCCGGCATCACCTTCGACTCCTGGGGTCGGCCGTTCGACCCCATGCCCCAACTGGCGGAGATGGCCGACGAGGAGATCATTCGACAAGCGCCTTGTCGAGTGTGCGGCGAGCCGGCGCCCTTTTCGCAGCGCATGACGCCGATCGCCACCGAGTTCATGATCGGCGGAGCCGACGACTACGAGCCGCGATGCGCCGACCACTTCGTGCCCTTCTCCGAACCGCCGGAGGAGCGGTGACATGAACGTGGCACGCGGACTCCTGGGGATTGTGGTACTGGTGGGCATCGCCTGGTTGCTGTCGTCCAATCGGCGCCGGTTTCCCTGGAAGCTGGTCGTGGTCGGACTGGCATTGCAGTGGGCGCTAGCCTGGCTGGTGCTGGGCACCGACACCGGCCGGGCCATCTTCGACGTCATCGGGAGCATGGTGACGGTGGTTCTACGCGGGGCCGATCAGGGGGCGGCGTTCGTCTTCGGACCGCTCGCTGGGGCACACCCCGCGGTGAGCTGGTCGGCCGTCGCCGGGATCAAGATCATGACCACGATCATCGTCGTGGCCATGCTGTCGGCGATTGGCTACCACTATGGCATCCTGCAACGGGTGGTCACCGGGATGGCCTGGGTGATGAAGCGCACTTTGGGCGTCAGCGGGGCGGAGAGCCTCTCGGGCGCTGCCAATGTCTTTTTGGGCCAAACCGAAGCCCCGCTGCTGGTCCGGCCGTACATCGCGAGCATGACTGAATCGGAACTGATGGCCATGATGACCGGCGGGTTCGCCACCGTCGCCTTGGGCGTGATGGCTGTGTACGTGACGCTGCTAGGCGGCGGCGATCAGGCGATGGAAGTAGCCGTCGCACGTCACCTGTTGACCGCGTGTCTGATGTCCGCACCGGCTGCGTTCGTGATGGCCAAGGTCATGGTCCCGGAGACCAAGACGCCGGTGACCGCCGACGCCGTCAAGCTCGACAGTAAGCGCGAGACCTCCAGCCTGATCGACGCCGCCAGCCGCGGGGCATCGCAGGGCATGAAGCTGGCCATCAACGTGCTGGCCATGCTGATCGCGTTCATCGCCCTGATCGCCATCGTCGATGCCGCCCTGATCTTTGTGGGCAAGTGGTCTCTTCTCGCGCCGGTCGTTGCGGCGATGGGTCTCGAACAGCTAGATCTGACCGGCATCCTGGGATTGCTGTTCTCACCGGTCGCGTGGCTGATCGGCG
>JADFPW010000401.1 GCA_022562105.1 Planctomycetota bacterium | reverse complement strand
CGGTTTGATCTCCAAAATCGCTTGGGCGTCCATACCGAGAACCTCCTATGGGGTCGTTGTGACCCACAGGAATCCTCGTCACCCACCCACCTTGATCTTGAGCATTTCTAGCGTTGTAGTACTAGGGGGCGGGGCGATCAGTATCGCCAACTCTTCAGGTCGGCGAGCATCCGGGCGTCGCTCGAGTCCGTCTTGTCCAGGGTGCCCTTCATGCGATGAACGTATCCGGGATGAGCCAGATCGACCGATCAGCCGGCCTCGTGGACCAGCTCGTCGGCGAGGTTGGCTGCGCCGCTACAGGACTCGATGGCGACGCGACTGACGGTGCCGTGGCCTTGGACCGCCTTGACGATCGCTGGCCGGTCGTTATTGCATCGCCGGTTGAGAAGCATCTTCCCGCTCTGGTCCTCGACGCAAACCCGCGCCAAATCCTCATGGTAGTCCAATCCGACAAATAGCTTACCATGGTTCATGTCCGTTGCTCCTTTGTGTTAGATAGGCTAGTCTTGAGACGACGCTCGACAATCCAACCCCGGAGCAACGGGCTTTCATCCCGCTCTACCTTCTCGGTGGTTCCCTGTGGGGCTGGCTCAGCAAAGCCGAGCGGCGATGGGGAGGCGGCGGCCGGTGCCGAAGGCGCGGCTGGTGACCTTCAGTCCCACCGGCGCCTGTTTGCGCTTGTGTTCGTTGCGATCGACTTTGTTGAGGATGGAGCGGACGGTTTCGGAGGCAAAGCCGGCGGCGATGATCTGGTCGGCGGAACGCTCCTGTTCGACGTACAGTTCCAGCACGGCGTCGAGCTCGTCGTACGGGGGGAGGCTGTCCTGGTCGGTCTGGTTGTCACGCAGTTCGGCCGACGGGGGCTTGGTGATGACCCGCTGGGGGATCGGTCCCGGCGCGCCGGGATCGGATGGTTTCGCACCGCCTCGCCGACCGGTAGCCGGCTGACTCGCAGACCGTCGGTTAATCAGTTCAGCCAATCGGTAGACGGTGGTCTTGGGTACGTCGCTGAGGACGGCCAAACCGCCGCACATGTCGCCGTACAACGTGCAATACCCCACCGCTAGCTCGCTCTTGTTGCCCGTGGTCAGCAGGAGCCAGCCGAACTTGTTGGAAAACGCCATCAGCAGGTTGCCGCGGATGCGGGCCTGGATGTTTTCCTCCGTGGCGTCCGCCGCCAACCCGGCGAAGTGCCCGCTCAATGCCTGCTCCATCGAACTGTGAACCGATTCGATGGGGATGGTCCGTAGCTGGATACCGAGGTTGGCAGCCAACTGCTCGGCGTCCTCCAGGCTGTGCGTCGAGCTGTGGCGCGAGGGCATGGCCAAGCCGTGGACGCGATCGTGACCCAGGGCGTCAACGGCGATGGCGGCGGTCACCGACGAATCAATCCCCCCGGACAGGCCGAGCACGACAGCGTCGAATCCACATTTGTTCACATAGTCGCGGGTGCCCAGCACGAGGGCGTCGTAGATCGAGTCGACCTCGTCCGGGTAGGGTTCCACTCGGCTTGACGCCGAGGGTTCCAGGTCGACCAGCAGGAGATCCTCCTCGAAGGCCTTGGCTTGGGCGATGAGCCTGCCGTCCGCGCCAAACGCGGCGCTGGCCCCCTCGAAGATCAGTTCATCCTGGCCGCCGACCTGGTTGATGTAGAGGACGGGCACGTTGTAACGACGAGCCTGCTCGCCGAACAGCTGAACACGGTGTTGCTGCTTGTTGGCCCAGAACGGTGAAGCGGACAGGTTGATGAGCACGCCCGCCCCAGCCTGGGCCAGCTCGGCGATCGGATCACGATCGTAGGCCGGGCCGGTGTCGAGCGTATTGAGATTCCACAGATCCTCGCAGATGCACAGGCCCAACGGCTGCGGCAGGTTGGGCAACCGGGTGACGCTGACAGAGGACGCAGCGGCGAAGTAGCGATGCTCGTCGTAGACGTCGTAGGTGGGCAGGAGCGTCTTGGCGTGGGTGGATACGACGGCCCCGTCGCGGCAAACGGCAGCCACGTTTAGCAAGTGTTTGCCGTGGTTGTCGGGGTTGGGGATGGCCGTGCCAACGAGAATGGTGATCCGTTGGCTGGCTTCGGCGATCTGTTGCAGCGCCGATTCCATCCGGGCGATGAAGTGCGGTTTGAGGAGCAGATCCCGGGGCGGGTAGCCGCAGATGGCCAACTCGGGAAACGCGACGGCGTCAGCGCCGAGAGCGGCGGCCTCGGCGGCGCGGGCCAGAATCCGGGCAGTGTTGCGATCGATGTCGCCGATCACCGCGTTGGTTTGAGCGAGGGCGATCTTCATTTGAGCGTACGCGCTCCGACCATAGGAACCTGTCGATACTACGGACGCGGATTCCAGCGGGTCGCCGGGCAACGGAAATCCGCGAGGGAATCCGTCCCTCCCCGCCGCTGGGCGAAGGATGCGGCAGGCGCTGTCCGTGCCACCCGTTCGACGTACCGGACGGCCGCCCGCTCCGCGCTATCTGAGATCATCCGCACGGCGTAAAAAAAGGCAAGGCCAACGACTGTCCTCCCTAGTTCGGGCCGGAGAGGGGATTGCAAAGGGAGAACCTCTCTACTGTCGTTGACCTTGTTGCTGGTATGCAGTTTTAGCGGCCTCACTCGAACACGGACCCTGGATCCTGCGAACGAGGCTCGCGGGGCGGACCATCGATGGCTCACGGTAAGCCGCCCCGCCCATTTTCAGATCATGCTCACATCTCCTACCGTTACACCATCGGCAGTACGGCGTTTCCCATGCGGGCGGCACACCGCCGTCGTCTCGCCCGATGCTTCGTTTGGGCGCCCGTGCTTCGTCGCATGCGCCCTACCTACGCCAGTATAGTAAGCATTCGGTGTGCCGGACAAGGGGCGTTAGAAGATTTTTGCATGTTTACCTCCACAATGGCTCTCGTGGGCTCTCCGGAGGGATTATGGAGCACCACGGCGAGGATGACGCTCTTGTGACTGGCCCCGCCTGAGCGCCACATGCTGGGCTCGCCTGTGGAATCCCGCCCTATTCCAGCGGGATCTGGCGCCTGCCGGCTCGACTCGCGAGGCCTTCCGAGCCGGCTGCATGGGTGGCTCGGCTCAGGAAGCCTCCCACGTCCGAAGACGAGCCCGGGAGCCCTGCCACTGCCATCCGTGGGACTTGTAACGCCGAATGGCCGGGGCTGTCCCACGATCTCACTGCTCGAGGCGGCCGTGCCGGATCTGCTCGATCTGCACGAAATCGTGGCGTTTGCCTCGGTTGATTCCTGGGCAGGTGCGAGCGGCGGAGTTCCAGGTTCCAGGCGAACGGAGGTTGTCGGACCAGAATGGCCAGGTGCGGCACTGCAGCGGGCGGACGGAGTAGATGCTGCAGGTGCTCTTTCCTCCGTGTCGCTCGAGGAAAATGCAGTCCCCATCGGGGTGCTCGGTGAGGCTTTGTCGAAGGCCCACCCGCCGCACGTAGGTCGAATCGAGCGTGCCATCCGGGCGGTCGAGGAACTCCGCAATCCGGGCGATGTCCTTCTTGGTGACCAGACGTACCCCGGCGGCCCGGTGCAGCAGTTGCCACATTGGGTGCATTCAAAACGCAGGCCTTCAACATA
>JADFPW010000400.1 GCA_022562105.1 Planctomycetota bacterium | reverse complement strand
TAGATCATAGGGGTTAGCCGGACGCTGGACGGGTGGGCAAACGGTCTGGGCGTCGTACCAATGATCCAGGACCGCCATGAACGCATCGACATCGGAGGCCCCGATGAACGCCGCCCGAACGTCGGTGTGCGCGGGATGAATCTCGCTGTAGCGGATGCCGAATTTTCGCATCCGTCGCACCGCCTGTGGGCCGCCGTAGATGCGTATGCACTCCTCGAAGTGCTCCCGGATGGTCACCCCCTGCTCGGGGACGGTGGGCGGATCCGGCAGCGGCTCGCCGCGCCATAGGGCCCGACACTCGCTGAAGATCCACGGATAGCCGATGCATCCCCGGGCGACGGTCACCCCATCCACGCCGGTTTCCTGCACCATCCGCCGGCAGTCCTCGGCCGAGAAAAGATCGCCGCTGCCCAACAGCACGCGGTCGGCGGCCCGGGGGCGCAGTTTGGTCAGGAACGTCCAGTCGCTTGGCCCGATGTATCGCTGTTTGACGGTCCGGCCGTGGACGGTGATGGCTGCTACGCCGGCCTCGTACGCCCCCTCGAATATGGTGAAGAAGTTTCGCTCGTGCTCGGGGCCATCGTCCATGCCGCGGCGCATTTTGAGGGTCACCGGCCGGCGATCACCGACGGCGTCCACGACGCGGGCCACAATGTCCAGCGCGGTCTCGGGCTCAGAAAGTAGAAACCCGCCGCGACATCGACCTAAAACCTTGCGGACCGGGCAACCGAAGTTGATGTCGATTACGTCGTAGCCGGCCTCGGTCAGATCGGCGGCGGCTTCGGCGAAGTCGGGCGGGTTGGCTCCCATGAGCTGACCGCCGACCGGGTGATCGTCCGGTTCAACAGCCAGAACGCGCCGGCGCGTCTTGCCGGGTTGAATGACGAGTTTGTCGAGGACGACTTCGTTGAGCGTGTAGGGCGCCCCGTGTCGTCGGGCGATCCGGCGCATGGCCACATCGCTGTAGCCGCTCAGGGCGGCCTGCACCACGGGTAGGTCGAGCTTCAACGATCCAATGGAAAGCATGAAGGCCTGCATCATCTGGTGATTTAGTGATTTGGTGATTTGGTGATTGGGTTGTTGACTCGACCGATCGATCGCCAAATCACCAAATCACCAAATCGCCAGATCACCAAGTCCCCGGGGTGCCACTGGTGGCTTGCCCACCAGTGTTCTTCCGATTGACCCGACCACTCGATCGCCAAATCACCAAATCGCCAGATCACCCAATCCCCAACTCGCCCGTTGAATCGCGCTCCCTAACGGCTACTTGCTCGTAGGGGTTGTTGGGCTCAACCCGCGCTTTTCGGCCTCCGCTGGTGACGAGAACCAGCGTTTGGTTCGCGGCGGCATCCTCTTCGTCCTGTCGCCTTGCGGTTCATGGAAACGATCGGTCCCCATGGCGGCTACCACCGGATGAGAGGCCGGCTCGCCGAGGTTTTCCACAAGAAACGTGGTGATACGTTCCTCGATCCCCGAAATGCGACCGAACATTCGCGTGCCATGCACCGTGCCGCCGCCGACAATGTCCACCACAGCGGTCGCCTGTCGCTTCCCCAGTGCGTCGGACGCCTTGCGTTCGCCCGTAGTCGCGAGCAGCAGGACCGGCTGCGACCGAAGCCGGGCGATGTGGGCCTTGGAATCCACGCCCAGGTAGTTCTCACCGGCCGTCATGCAAACTACCGCGTCCACCGAGCGGTCGCGCGATGCATAGTCCAGAGCAATGCTACACCCCACGCTGGCCCCGACCAGGCCGACGCGAGTCAGGTCCACATCATCACGCCTCGACAGCCAATAGTACGCTGCCTCCACATCGCTGTGCATGCTGTTGAACAGCCCGGAATCACGTGCCTTCGACTTGTCGGCCAGGTCCATATCCACAGGTTCCACACTCTCGCCGTGCCCGCGAAGGTCGATGGCCAGGACCGCCAGCTCGGCTTGATGCAGTGCCGGAACCAACGGCTTCCAGGCGGCCCGATTCGAGCGATACATGTGCAACAGGATCACGACCGGAGCAGGCTCATCGCCATCGGTCGCGTAGTAGTCGGCCACGATCTTGACGCCGTCGAGTGTCTCGAATCGCACGACCTCCGGCTCGAGGCCGGTCACCGCCGAAGTCAGGCCGATTCCGACAAACAGCGACAGAAGATACGGGAGGCGTAGTCTCATGTTTGATTTCCTCCAGCAGTCCGTGTGGCACCGGTTTCCTGCAGCCCGTGTGGCACCGGTTTTCCACCAGTGGATTTCAGGCGATCGTAGCGGCGATCGATCGTCGATGTCAATGTTGGGCACCCGTTGCCCGACCACCTGGGCAGGCCTAGACTGCCCCTGAACAGACTTGCCTACAACCCTAGGATCCGCCAAGAGGGATGCGACCATGAGTTTCTTACGTGGAGTGGTTTGTACGATTTTGACGGCCTCGGCAGCCGTAGCTACGGCTCAACCGGCCGATCCGAGCGGGCGTAGCTCCTTGCCCGCAGAAACACGCTGGGCCGATGCGCTCGATCCCCGGGCCGCGATGTGGAGCCGGCTCGCGGACAAGCTGGTTACGATCGGCGCGTATTCCGAGGCCCTCAAGCCCGCCACCGACCTCTACGAGTTTCATCTGGGCGAGTCCGGGCCCAATCATCATCGAACGGTCAGCGCGAGAATAGACCTTCGCGGCATCGAGCAACTCGCCGCCCTTCCTCCCGACGCCCAACGGGAGATGGCCCGCGCTGCCCAGCTTTCGCTCATGAGCCAGGAAGCCCAACGGGCCAATCGCCTGACCCAAGCCCGCCAAAGCCTCGACGAAGCCATGTCCATCGTCGAGACCCATTTGGGGCCGGACCATCCCCAGTTGATTGCTCCGCTGACCGCGTCCGCTTCAATGGCCATGGTCAGTGGGGACGTCAAGGGCGCCGGGGACCATTTCCAACGGGCCCTGACCATCGCCGAGAAACACTACGGCCACCAGCATCCGGTGTATGCCGCCGCTCAAACTTATCTGGCATCCTATGACTTGGCGGCGGGTCGGTTCACCGAAGCGCTCGAGCGCGCCCAGGAGGCGTGGGCCATCACCTCGCGCCAGCTCGGATTCCAGCACACCAATAGCCTGGCAGCGCTGAGTCAGCTAGTCGATGCGAATCAAGCACTCGGCCGGTACGACGAAGCCATCATGTCCATGGCCCGAATCGTCGCCATTCACCAGCAGAGCGTGGGCGAACCCGGGGCGGCGACTGCACGGGCACATGCCAGCCTGGGCCAGCTTTTTTCAATGGCCGGCATGTTGACATGGGCGGAGAACGAGTTTCGCAGAGTGCTCTCTATCTATTCATCGAACGCAATGACGTCGGGGTTGGAGCAAGCTAGCGTGTTGGACAGCCTCGGAGCGGTGACGCTGAGTCTGGGGCGGGCCGACGAGGCGGTCGAGTTTTTTAAGCGTGCCTACAACCTACGTCGTGAGGTGGTCGGCGAGAAGGACGCGTCGCTGGTGGTTGCGCTTCGCCGACTCGCCCGGGCGTATCGACAGACAGGAGCGCTCGATGAGGCCGAGATCGTGATGCAACAGGCGGCCCTGATCGCTCGCCACGTCTACGGTCTCGATC
>JADFPW010000055.1 GCA_022562105.1 Planctomycetota bacterium | reverse complement strand
TGGACTCGATCGCCCCGCAGCAGCGGATGACGGTTCCGTTTTCGATAGTGTTCGACACTGCGGGCACGCGGCGAGTGGAAGCACGCATCGAAGGTGTCGAGTCGGATGTCCTTGGCCTCGACAACGTAGGGCGACTGTCGGTGGACGTGCGAGACTCCATTCCAGTTCTGCTGGTAGACGGTCGCCCCAGTGCTATGGCGTTTGGCGGTCAATGCGACTACCTGGCCACGGCCCTCGCACCGGGTTGGGCACTGGCGGGCAAGCCGCCAGTGGCACCCGGCGATGAGCCGGCGTTGCTGGCGCCGAAAGTGATTCTGGGAGTCGATCTCGCCGGCGAGCCGTTGCCGACTTACGGGCTGGTGGTGTTGTGCAATGTAGCCCAACTCGAGCCGGCCATGTGGGACCGGTTGACTCGATACGTCCGCGACGGCGGAGCGCTGTTGATCTTCATGGGCGACGCCGTGGATCGCGAGCACTACAACCGTTTGGCCTACCGTGATGGGGAGGGAGTGTTGCCCGGCCGATTGATCGGAATCGCCGGTGATGCGGTCGCCCGCGAGTCGTTTGTGCGTCTCCGGGCCGACTCGCTAACCCACCCGGTGGTCGCCGACTTTGCGGCGACTCCTCGGAGCGGCCTGTTTTCCGCCCGGGTGTTTGCCCATACGACGGTGGAAGTGAATCCGCTGCGTGCGAAGGTCGTGCTCCGCTACGACAACGGCGCACCGGCTCTGGTGCTGCGGACGCTGGGTTCGGGCAAACTAGCGCTGCTGACGACCACCGCCAACATGGACTGGACCAACCTGCCAGCCAAGGGCGACTACGTCTCCTTGGTCATGAACTTGGTTACGTACCTCTGCGCATCGAACGACGACCGCAGAAACCTCCGGCTGGGCGAGCCGATTCGGGAACACTTAACGGCGGCTCAGATCGGCATGACCAAACAGGTCGTGACTCCGGATGACAAGACCGAGCCGACCCGCCTTGACTGTGCGGACCCGCCGCAGGCGGGGTGCTGGCTCAGTTACGAGTTCACCGACGTGCCCGGCTTCTACACCGTTTCTATTGGCGATGAGGATCGACTCTTCGCCGTCAACATGCCCACGTCCGAGGGCGACCTGCGGGCCTGGACACCCGAACAGGCCCGGGCCCGACTCGGTGCAGGCGTCGAGTTCGTTACCGAGCCGGATAAGCTGGTTCGCAACATTGCCCGAGCACCCACGCGAGAGTTGGCGTCCGGATTGACCTATTTGCTGCTGGCCCTGCTGGTGATCGAGATGTGGGCGGCCATGCGGTTCGGGGAGGCGAGGTGATGAGCCGGTGACGACGAACGACGTCGTGGAATGGATGCTCGATCTGGACCGCATCCGGCTGGGTGCGGATTCCCCGCTGCGCGTGGAGTGGCACCTACCCTACGGCGCGTGGATCATCTTTAGCTACGTGTTGCTGCTGGTGCTGTTTATCGTGCTGACCTACCGACGGGAGGCGGGCTCTGCGGCTCGGCGCATCTGTCTGGGAGGTCTGCGCGGTGTGGCCGTTGGCCTGGTGGTGGCGGTGATCTGCCGGCCGGTGCTCGTGCTGCAACGGAGTCGTGTGCAGCCTTCTTCGGTCGTACTCCTGGTGGATGACTCCAGCAGCATGAAGCACCGCGACCACTATCGCGATCCCGACCTGGAACGCGCCGCTCGCGATGGGGCTGGGCTGGAGTCTGGGGATGCGATCGAGCAATACGGGCGATGGGAGCTGCTACGATCCGCTTTGCAGAAAGATCAGTCCAAGGCACTGGCGACCTTGCTTTCGCGGCATCACCTGAAACTGGCGACGCTCACTGGGGCCGGCGACACTGCGCTCTTCTCGCGCGGGCGTCCGGGCGAGCTGAAGCTCGCGGCTCGCCCGGACTCTTCGCAGCAAGCGGTAGACACACCGATGTATCGATTGGTGACTCCTGACCTGATCGCGGCGCTTGACGCCATCCAGACCGACGCCCACGCTACTGATATCGCTGCCGGCCTCAATCGCGTTCTGCGGCGCTCGGACGGCAGTCCGCTGGCCGCCGTGGTGCTGGCCTCCGATGGGCAGCATACGGAGACCTCCACCATCGCCCAGGCGATCGAAGCAGCCCGGGCTCGGAAGATCCCGATTCTCACCATTCTGGTCGGATCGCCCGTTCGCCCGCGAGATCTCGCCATCGAGTCGGCCGTGGCCGAGGAAACCGTCTTCGCCAAGGACATCCTCACCGTGCGCGCCCAGGTGGTCGGCCGAGGGCTGCGCGAACCTGCAACGGTCGAGGTGCACCTGGTGGATGACGAGACGGATCGCATCGTGGGCCGCGAGACGATTGTCGTGGCTGACGATTCGACGCCCACGCAGGTGTTGTTGCTGGTACGCCCCGAGCATCCCGGCCCGGTTCGATATCGCATCGAGGTTCCTCCGCTGGATGGCGAGCGTGAAACGGACAACAACGTCGCGACCGTGGAAACCATGGTGGTCGACGAGCATCTGCGAGTGCTGTACGTCGAAGGCTATCCACGATTCGAGTATCGGTTTCTCAAGAATGCGCTTCTGCGTGAGGATACCGTGCTGCTCTCGGCGCTGTTGCTCAGCGCTGATGGCCAGTTCGCCCAGGAAGGCGATCCAAGGGCGTCGGGAGTCCGTCGTTTTCCGGAGTCGGCCGAAGAGCTGCAGCAGTACGACGTCGTATTGCTCGGCGATGTGGACCCGGTCGGAGATTGGTGGAGTCCGAGGCAGGCCGAGCTGCTGGTTGACTTTGTCGGCACGCTGGGCGGCGGTTTCGGACTGATCGCCGGCCAGCGATACGCGCCGCATCGCTTTCAGAACACGCCGCTGGAGAAGCTCATCCCCGTGCGGATTGATTCGACCTTTCTGGGGCGCTACGCGTCGTCGTTGAGTTCGTCGTTCGGCTTTCGGCTGACCGCAGCCGGTCGTCAGAGTCGCCTGTTTACCTTCTATGAAGATGCGGACCTAAACGCGGCCGCGGTCGAGTCGTGGCCTGGGTTGTACTGGATCGCCAGAACGCTGGGCCCCAAGCCCGGTGCGGAGGTACTTCTCGAACATGCCACGATGGAAACGCTCACCGGGACTATGCCCTTGATGGTGCTCGGCCACTACGGAGCCGGCAAGGTGTTCTTCCAAGGCACCGACGACACCTGGCAGTGGCGCCGCGACCCACGAGCTGCGAACCTGCCCGCCGAATCAGCAAGCGGCGCATCGGCGCCCGAAGTCGTCGGTTCACTGCACGATGCCTACTGGGTCCAGGTGGTTCGGGCGTTGGCCCGCCCGCGGCAGGGGGTACAGGATCGACGACTCGTCGTTCGCACCCGCCGCTTCGAGCACCGCCTGGGTGAGCCGGTGGAAGCGAATGTGAGCGTTCTCGATTCGGATCTGCTCACATGGTCGGGTGACGAGTTGCGCCTGACGCTCCTGGACGACACGGGCGCTCCGGTGATCGAGGTTCCACTGCATCGCCTATCGCCGGATTCGGGTGAGTTCGAGGCGACATTCGTTCCGCCGTCGATTGGGCGATTCGTGGTTCGCGTCGCCGGTGTGAGTCCGATTCCCGGAAGGCGCCCTCCCGAGGCGGTCATCCGGGTCAGCGGGGCCGACGTGGAATCTCGCCGGCCCGAGGCCGACCATGACCTGTTGCGTCGGATCGCCAATGAGACCGGTGGAGAAACGATCCGCCTGGACCAGTTGGCCGAGGCGCTGGGCAGGATACCCGATCGCAGCATTCAGATTCCCGACGACGTGGTCGAGCCGCTGTGGGATAACAAGTTGGTTCTTGTATTGTTCATCATGATCATCACCCTGGAGTGGGGGTTGCGGAAGGCTTTTAATCTGGCATGACGAAGGCGAGCCGCGGACTTCAGTCCGCGGCTCGCCCGGTCTTGGTTGGAGCGGAAGCGCCATTAGGTTCGGTATGAACACGACCCAATCGAAGTTGCTGTCGGAGTTGGGGCGAATCGCCCGAACGGCGCACCTGCGCTTGGGGCTGTATGGCCTGCTGGTGATTCTGTCCGGGGGGATTCTTGCGTTCCTGGCGGTGGTAGCGCTGGATTGGCTTTTTTGGTTTCCTGCAGTCGTTCGTCTGATCGTCGCGGGATTGTTCCTGCTCGGAGGGGCATGGGCTGCGAATCACTGGGTGGTTCGCCCGTGGCGCGCGGGGGTCGGGGTGAACCAGGTCGCCCGAATCGTTGAAGACCATTTCGGAGACCATAGCGATCGCATTCGCAGCGCGGTGAACTTCCTGCAAGGCGCCGATGCAGGATCACCGGACTTGATGGCCGCCGTCATCGCCGAGGCGGAAGCGTCCATTCGTCCGCTGGATCTCCGCGATGTACTCAAGCTTCGCCCGTTGATCATGCGGGCACTGATACTTGCCGGCGCGGTCGCACTGCTCGGCGGCATCTGGTCGCAGGCCGAGTGGTGGCCCCGTGTCGGGCTGGACCGCTATCTGTGGCCGATGAGCTCGGTAGAGTGGCCGCGTCGAGTCCACATTCAACGATCCCAGGAACCTCGTCGCATGGTGGCCATCGGCGAGTCGGTGATCGTTCGCATGAAGGTTGTCCGCGGATTGAGGGAGGGCCTGCGCGCCGTGATGTACACCCGCGATGAGCAAGGAGACGTCTCGGCTCGCACCATGCAATTCGCCGGCGACTCGGGATTTGTCACCCTCATCGACGCGGTATCGACGGAAACGGATGTCTGGTTCGAGGCCGGCGACGACTCCACTCGCCAGCAGCCCCAGCGTCTGGTGCCCGTCGCCCGACCAGCCATTCGCCAGGCTACCGTCCGGGTGCTCCCGCCGAGCTACTCGCCGTCGGGAGCCATCCGCCTGCGCCCGCTGGATGATGGACCGGTGGCGGCGACCGTGGGCTGTACGCTCGAGATCGACATCCACACCAGCAAACCGGTGGGCAACGATGACGAAGGAGAGCCCACCGCGTGGCTGCGTTTTGCAGACGGCGACACCGTGACCCTACAGCGCGAAAGCGAGGACGCCGAGCATCTGTCGGCCTCGGTGGTGCTGACGCGGGACCGCCGTTTTCACATACGCCTGGTCGATGAATACGGCTTCGCCGGACAGGAGGGTCCGGAGTACACGCTGCTAGCCCGCCCGGACGCCCCGCCGCGAGTGGTCATCGAACAGCCCGGGACAGTCACCGGAGTGACACTTGGTGGCACCGTGCCGTTGATCATTCGGGCTGAGGACGACTTCGGGATCACCGACATGACCCTGCGTGCCCGCCGACTGACCGGCGAGCCGTTGATGACCCTGCCGTTCGGTGAATCGCTCCGGATCGAATCGTCGATCGAAGGCGTCGTTGCTAGTGTGACGCATGAATGGAAGCTTTCCGACCTGCCCCTCACCCCGGGCGATATCGTGGTCTACGACGTGCAGGCCACGGACAATTTCATCTCCGACGCCGGGACGGGGCAGACTGCTCAATCGGCGACGCTGCGCCTGAAAATCATTTCCGCCGCGGAGTTCGATGATCGTGTCCGAGACGACGTCCGCCATTTGGCTGAGGGCATTAGGAAGGTTCTCCTGGATCAGCAGGCCGTCCGCGACCTGACCGAGTCGTTGCTGAAAGACATGGGGGACCACGACGTGGGGGACCGACTTTCCAGCCGGTCAGCGGGTGCCACTGGTGGCTTGCCCACCAGTGCTCTCGTTGCCCCCGCCGCGGGTCGGCTCAGCGATCGGCAACAGCGATTGGCCCAGCGAGTGAGCCAATTCGGCGACCGGACCCTCCGTATCGTGGAGCGACTCGAGCTCAATACGTTGCCCGGTCAGCCGCGCGGGCCCCGTGATCGTCGGGAGAATCTCGAAGCGTTGGCCGATCAGTTGAACACCACTGCATGGGGGCCGATGTCCGATGCAGCGGCCTCACTGAGTGTCGCGGGACGAGCGTCGGCCGACCCGCGGATGGCGGTCACGGATCCTGTGCCCGATGCGGGTGCCACTGGTGGCTTGTCCACCAGTGTTCTGTTTCCCGACGACGCCCCGATCGCTACGGCGCTGCACGAAGAGCAAGAGGCGATCGGTAGACTGAACGAGATCCTGCAGACGATCGAGAAGTGGGGCAGCTTTCGGGAATTGCTAGCCACCGTTCGGAACTTGATCGATCGCCAAGAGGACGTACTCCGCCGGACCCGTGAGCTGGGTGCCCGCACGCTTGGCCGATCGTTGGACGATCTCAACAGCTCGGACAGGCAGAATCTCCGCGCCGTGCAGCGTCGGCAGGAACGTCTGGCGGACGAGACGCGACAGGCGACGGCGTCGCTCGAGCGCCTTGGCGAGACCGGCGCCGACGAGAACGAAGACCGACTGGAAAGTCGGTCCCACACTGATGAACCGCAACGGCTCGGCGACGCGCTGCGCACTGCCCGAGCTGCGGAGATCAGCGAACGGATGGACCAGGCGGCGGTGGCCCTGGGAGACAATCGCACCGCGGCGGCGGCATTGGCGGAGGCCGCCGCCCAGACTGGTTTGCAAAATGTCCTCCAGGCCCTCTTGCAGCGTCAACAACTCGAATTGGAGGCCCTTTACCGTGAAATGGAGCGAGCAGCCGACGCGGTAGCCCGCCTGCTCCAGCAACAAACTGATCTTCATCATGGCACTCAGGAAGTCAGTAACCTGGGCGACGACTCAGATACACTCCGTTTGCTGGCCGACACACAGCACCGCCTACAACGAAACACCAGCCAGCTTGCCGCCGAGCTGACCACAGTTCCCGAAACGTATTCGCCCGCTCAACTCGTCTCCCGGGCGGCCGACGCGATGTCACTGGCCGAGACGGCCTTGACGACAACCTCGGTGAGCAAAGCCGCAGCCTCGGCGGCCGAACCTCGTCAACATGAAGCGATCGTCTCCCTGCAAGGGGCGCTGAATGAGCTGGAGACCGCAGCCCAGCGTGCTCGGGAGGAGCAGTTCCTGTCCTCCCTGGTGCGGGTCATTAATGAGCTGCGTTCGATCCGTGATGGTCAGGAGTCGATCAATGGTCAGACGGTTATGCTGGTCGAAACGATCGCCGAGCGGGGTGCGTTGGGGCGGGCGGATAACCGCCGAGCGGCCCTGTTGGCCCACCGAGAGGAGGGGTTGCGGGTCGCTTGCACTGACTCTGACTGGCGCGTCATTCTCGAAGTTGTTCCGGTGTTTGACTACGTGCTCGAATCGATTGCTGATGATATGGGCGGCATTCGTGATGCATTGAGCGAGCGGCGGTTGGACGAGCCGTTGGTCGATTTGGAGCAGTCGGTGATCCGGCGGCTGACCCAGCTAATCGGCGCCGTGGACGACACGCTTGCCCTTCCTCCGCCGGATGAGTTCGCCGACGGTCAAAGCGGTGCGAGTGGCGGCTCGTCGTCCGGGGATCAGCGTCCGATTCCCCATGTGGCGGAGCTAATGGTCCTACGAGCGATGCAGATGGATCTCAACCGGCGAACCAGCGCCCTGGCGGGAACGATGAATCCGCAACAAGCTGATGAAGCGCAACTGGACTCCGCACGACGGCTCGGTCTCGAGCAGGAGCAACTTCGGGCGCTGACGCTGCGCGTGACGCAACAGGCCCGCGGTGGGAGGCGACATCGATGAGACGACGAAATCGGTTTTCGGGTTCGATTCTGCAACCTGTACGATTGATGTCACTTCTGACGATGGCATTCGTCGGCGCGTGGTCGACAACCGCCTTGGCCCAACAGGAACGCCCGGAGGATGCAGCGGTTCAACGAGAACAGGACGATGAGCTGACCCGCCGTCTCATCCGTGAGGCGACCGGTGGGGCCCAAGAGGGTGTAATGGAGCGGACCATGCGATTGATGGACGAAGCTCACACTCGCCTGGCCGTGCGGTTCGATCCCGGCGTGGAGACTCAGATACTGCAACAGCAAGTCCTCGACCAATTGGATTCCGCGATTGCCCAGGCCGCCGCCAACCGTTCTCAACGACGCTCCTCACGGCAGGTACAGGTGGCGGCCGACAAACGCATGCTCCCCAAGCCGAAACGCGCCAAGGCTGATGCGAAGAAGTCGGCGGACGACACCTCATCGACCCAAACCACGACGTCCGACGGAGCGAGTGAGTCCACAGGTTTGACACGGTCCGGCTTACAGCTCCCGCTTCGGGAAACGCGCAGAGGGTGGGGACACCTGCCCAGGCGCGACCGAGAGGAACTCATCCAGGGGATCGACTCCGAGTTCCTGGACAAGTACCGCACGCTCATCGAGCGGTACTACCGAGCGCTGGCCAAAGCGGAGGACGAATAATGCGCCATCCGACCGATGACTTCGCAAAGACACCTGCCGGCGTGGCATGGCGGCTTGCCGGGCATGGTCCGGGCAGACCCTATCGTTGGTTGCTGTGCGCAGCTTGCGCAACACTACTGCTGATTTCGACACCGGTCGTGGTTGGTGAGGGTCAGCCTGATGGCGCGGCCAACGCGGGGGAGTTGCCCGCGGAGGGACTGAGCGGCGGCGTGGCGGGTGGACTCCAATGGCTGGCTGCCCAACAGCAAGCGGACGGATCGTTCGGCAGCTTGTCTCATTACGGACCGCACGTGGGCATCACCGGATTGGCCGGTCTGGCGTTCATGGCTGAGGGCAGTTCGCCGGGTCGAGGCTCCTACGGAGACCACATCGAAAAGTGCGTTCGGTTTGTGGTCGACCACAGTTCCGAGAGCGGGCTGCTCGCCGCGGAGACGTCGCACGGCCCGATGTACGGGCACGGGTTCGCAACGCTGTTCCTGGCAGAGACGTATGGGATGTCGGCCGATCCGGACCTGGGGGAAGCGTTGCGCAAGGCGGTGCGCCTGATTGTGGCTACGCAGAACGAAGAGGGCGGCTGGCGCTACCAACCGATGCGCCAGGACGCCGACATCTCAGTGACCGTGTGTCAGATCATGGCCCTGCGTGCGGCGCGCAATGCGGGAATCCACGTGGCCAAGAGTGTGATCGACCGGGCGGCCGACTACGTCAAAGCCAGCCAGAACCCGGATGGAGGCTTCCGGTATATGCTCAGCCCCGGGGCCTCGGCGTTTGCTCGTTCCGCGGCGGGGGTGGCTGCCTTGCAATACGCGGGCATCTACCGTAGCGACGAGATTCGGCGCGGGCTGGACTATCTGGTGCGTTTCCGTCCACCCACCGAGCAGAGCGTCAGCCACTATTTCTATGGACATTATTATGCGGTGCAGGCGATGTTTGTTTCGGGCGGAGGGCGTTGGCAGCAATGGTGGCCGGCCATTCGCACCGAGTTGCTCGGGCGTCAGCATGAGGACGGGTATTGGAAAGGACAAGCCGGCCCGGAGTACGGCACGGCGATGGCCCTGATCGTGCTCCAGATTCCCCAAGGACTACTACCCATATTCCAGAAGTAGTCCCGGCGCGCCGGGAGCGCCTCGCCGGCCGAAGAAGGTAGCTGCCATGCTTGAAGCCCGAGCCGTTCATTGTTGTTTGCTGATGTTGCTCCTTGGCACCCTCCAGCCCGATCCGGTACTCGACCGACCGACTGGAAAGTCGGTCCCACATCAAGGCGTGATGGGCAGCGACACCGAGGTGGTCGTCAAGACGATGACCGAGGATGGGCTGATCGGGCGACTGCAACACCTGTCAACGACCGACGGCGTGATCCTCCTGCTGCCCAACGGCACCGAGCGACGCATTGCGATCGCCGACGTGGTACGTGTCGAAACGGGAATCCCGGTCGCCATACCCGCAGGGGCTGCACTGATCGTCGAACTGCAAGGCGGGGACAGGATCGTCGGTACGGCTGTTGATTTCGGCGATGAGGTGGTTCAGTTTCGTGTGGACAGCGTGGGCATCGTCTCGATCTCGCTGGATCGGATCCGTCGCTGGCGTCCTCGGCGCGCTTCCATTCGAGCCGCGAGTTTTCCAGACGCGCCGGAACGCGGACGGTTCGGAAACTGGCCCGATCCGATCGGCCACGGCCTGGAGTACCAGACCGTGCCACCCACCGACCGTGGGGTTCCCCCGGACGAGGACGCGGTGCGATTGACCAATGGAGACATGGTGCGTGGAATTGTGGCCCGGATTGATCGAACGGGTTTCCTCATCGAGACCGATGTCGGCCAACAATTGGTCCCCCATGAAGTCGTTTCGGCCGTCGACATGGTGCCCGCCGCGGCCCGGTCGTCCAACGGCGATCTGACGGTGAAGGTGCGCACCGCGGATGGATGTGTGCTGACCACGGACCGAATCGATTGGATGGACGGAGGTCGACTACGTATCCGGGTGGCGGATAACGTTCTGGAGTTGCCCGTCGCGATGGTGGTCGCGGTCGAGGTGACCGGTAGCCACTGGGTCTGGCTGACCAGTCAGTCGCCGGCCGAGTTTCGACACACACCGATGTTCTCAATCGCGTGGCCGTACCGGATCGGCCGAAACGTCCGCGGCTGGCCCATTCGCGTTGGCGGGCGCACCTACGAGCAGGGAATCGGTGTCCACAGCGCCTCGGCGCTCACCTACGAGTTGGGAGGCGAGTACAAGCAATTCGTGACCCATTACGGTCTCGATGATGACTGCGGCGCGTTGGCCGACGTCGCGGTGGAGATTCGCATCGACGGCGAGATTCGTCACCGCGCCGAGGATGTCGTGGTCGGAACGCTCCACGGGCCTGTACGTATTGACGTCCGCGGCGCGAAACGCCTCGAACTGATTGTCCAGTTCGGTCGTCATGCTGCGATTCAGGATCGGTTCAATTGGGTCGACTCAGCGCTGATTCGCTAGGAGAGCAGGGCCAGGACCGACTGGGGGATTTGGTTGGCGATCAGCAACGTGGTCTGCGTGCTCGAGACCAGGACTTGAGCTCGTGTCAGGGCGGCCACTTCCTCAGCGATGTCCGCATCGCGGATGACGGATTCGGCGGCGGTCACGTTTTCCAACGCGATTTGCTGACTGTTGATGTTGGTCTCGATCTGATTGCGCTGCAAATTGCCCAGCCGCCCGCGAAGGCCCGCTACTTGCGTGATGGCTGCGTTGATTATTTTCTGAGCGGCGGTCGTGTTTCCAGCGCTGACCTGGTTGGCTTGCCCGCTGCCGATACTTCGGAGAATGCCTACCTCCGTGTTACCCAGATTGGCGGTCGAGATCGACTGCAGCCCCAGAAACACCTGTCCCACGGGGCTGACTTCCGGGGTGATCTGGTAAATGGCCCCGCCGCCCGTGATATCGAAGGTGGACGTGCCCAACTGCGTGCCGAACGCCGTCGTCAGATAGAACCGGGCATCCAATCCACCCGCGCGAATATCCACCACCAGCCCGTCGCCGGCGGCGGTCTGTCCGTTGACCAACGCCGAAACGTCCTGTCCGAAGTCGTCGGCCGTGGTCCCGCCCGGAGTGCTCTGCATGAAGTTCCCGGTGATTGGATGGACGGAGACGAACGCGTCCGAGCCGAACTCCGTGCTGTTGAGCAGGAGCGTCTGTACACCGCCGCCCGTGGTGGAGAGCACCGCGGACACGCCGGTCACAGCCGTGGCGTCGTTGAGCGCGTTGGTAATCGTGCTCATCGACGTTCCCGACGCGAAGCTGATGATCTCGGATCCGAGCAGCCCGGAAATCTCCAGGGTGGTGTCGCTGGTAATGTTGCCGCCGCCCGCCACGGCTGAAAAGACCAATTGCGCGGTCTGGGCTGAGGCGAGGATTTGAACGGTCACCTCACGCGTGGTGCCGCGTGGGAGTCTGGCGGCGAAGATCTGGGTGCCAGCCAGGGCGGACGTACTGACTCCCGAGAGGCGGTAGTCCATCGACCCGTTGAGCAGCTTCTTGCCGCCGAACTCCGTGCTATTGGCGATGCGATCGATGCTCGCCAGGATGGAGTCTACTACCAGTTGGTTGGCGGCGACCTCCTCACTCAAAAGGGCGCTCTCGTTGGCGGTGGCGGTCACCAGTGCATTGAGCTCCAACAGGAGGGCGGATAGTTCGTTGAGGGCGCCCTCGGCCGTGGACAGCACGTTGATCGCTCGATTCGAGTTGTCGATGGCCTGAGCAATGGTGCGGACTTCGCTGCGCAGCACCTCGGACGCGATCAACCCCGCCGGATCGTCGGCCCCGCGGTTGATGCGCAGCCCGGTGGCCAGACGCTCTAGGCGCAGTTCCAGATCCCGCTGATTGACGCCCAGGCGTGTGCGGGCGATCAGGGCGGCGATGTTGGTGTTGATCCGAGTCACCGCGTCCTCCTTGACGCTGAGTAGAATCCATCCTCGAGCTGAGCGTAGCGAAGCTCGCTACACCCAGGGATTGCGATCCCTGGGCGTGTACGGACGCTGCCTCCATCAGGGTTTTCGGCCCTGCCGGCCACGCGGTTTAGCGGGTCGGCACCCACACCGATCCGCCAGACGGTAAAGTCGCATCACCAGTCGTGTCGCCGATGAAATACCGGTCCAGGCAGGATCTGCGCCTCGCCGTGTCGGCGTACCGGCAGGCGGACGTCTACGTATCCAAGGTAGAGCATGCGAACGGGAATCCGTGATGGTCTACCGCGGCTTGGCGGATGAGATCATCTCGGCGAGGCGGTCCAGGCCGCTATTCAGGTTTACCAACGGAGGGCCGAATGAAAAGCGAATGTAGCTGCTGAGCGGAGATCGTCCTTGGCGGGTCTGACCCGGATTGACGTCGAAGAACTCGCCCGGGACGGTTAGGACTCGATGGGTCAGGGCCCGCCGGTAGAACTCCATGCCGTCGTTGAGCGGGGCGGGCAAGTCACGGATCGATCCGAATGCGTAGAACGTGCCCTCGGGAGCACGCGGGAACGTAATGCCCATTTCGCTGAGGCGGGCGACGGTGATGTTACGCTTTTCGGTAAAGACGCGGCGGACCGTCTGCGTTTCTTGATCGGCGCGCTGGGGTTCTAACACCTCGATCGCCGCCCGCTGCATGGGGCGCGGCGGCCCACCGTCCACGAAACTGCCTGCAGCGGTGATGCTCCGAACAACGCTCCGGGGGCCGACCACCCAACCCAATCGCCACCCGGGATAGCGAAAGCTCTTGGTCAGCCCATCGAACAGAATGATCGGATCGCGGTCAACATCCTCGACAAATGCAGCGGCGCTGACCGGGCCATCGGCGGGCACGGCGGCATGAGCGATGTCAGGGTCCGTGTCGTAGTGGTAGTGCGAGTAGAACTCGTCGAGTAGAAGGGTGACGTCCTGCCGTCGGGCCAGGGCCACCCAGCGTGCCAGCACGTCACCTGCGATCGCCCGTCCCGTCGGATTGCACGGATTGCTGATGAGCAGGGCGCGCAGGCGTTCAGCATCGACTCGCTCGGCCAGGTCTTCGGGGTCGATGGCGAAGTCGTGTTCGGCCGTATTGGCGACCAGGACCGGCGTCACCTGACGGAACGCGGACAGCAGATCCTCATAGGCGGTGTAGTCCGGGATGAAGTAGCCCAGGCGGACGTCACCGAGGGCGGCGACCGCTCGCGTGAGCGTCGTGCGACCGCCGGCGGCGATCGCGACGTTGTCGGCCGTGTACTGCGACTTCATTCCGCGGCGATACAGCCGGTTGTAATGAGCCGCCACCGCCTCACGAAGCTCGGGCAGGCCTTCCACGGGTCCGTAGGCGTGGTCGCCGACCGGTATCATGATCCGATCCAATCGCGCCGGCGCCCCGGGCAGCGCGCCCACCTCGGGCTGACCCTGGCCGAGGTTGGACCAAGTCGGATCCGTGGCGGAGTAACCCAGCTTGGTCGCCTCGACCACGACGCGAATCACGCCCATGAAAGGCACGTCACGAAAGCAGTTCGTCCGTTGTGTGTCCATTGCGTTGTCGCCAATCTCCGTCCGAAATCCCGATCCGCATTCGGCGGCAAGTGTAGGCGTTTCGCCTAGCCGTTGAAAGGTCATCTGCGTGCTGGACGGCCGCTCTTGGTCGGGCTGCGAGACTTGCAGGGTGATCGCCTCGACTGGTAGAATCTCCACGAGAAGAATGCAGTGCGGCGGCAAATCCACGGCACGAATCCTGTTGGGTTCGATCAACCGACGAAGGGAGATCAGTGAACATGAGATATACAATGGGACCACTCGGCGTGATCCTCTCGGCGGTAGCCCTCCCGGGATGCGACGTCATCGACGCTCTCGGGCCGACCAAAGTGACGGTGGCGCTGGTAAACGACGGCGACTTTCCGGTGGAGGTTCGCATCTTCATCGATGACGATCAGAACGTTCTCGAGACGCTCATCGACGACGTCGGAGTACAGCGGGAATTCACGCTGGCTGCGGGAGAGAGCATTCAGTTCGACGAGGACTGCGACGACCTGCAGGCCATCATCATCGACGAAGCCGATCTCCAGCTTGGCGGCATCGACGTTGGCCCCAACGCGAACACGAAGGTGTATCGTGACGGATCCGACTTCGGATGCGGTGACGTGCTCACCTTCACCTTTTCCCATGCGCCCGTGCCGATTGATCTGGACATCGGCTTCGCCGTTCAGCCGGGTTAGCAGGCCGAGGTCGGAGGCCGCCTTCGGGGGAGCGCCTCGGCAGGCGACTGCGCGCTGCATGGACGTGATATTCGCCGGCCAAACTGCCGGATCGCAACTTCTTCACCGGCCTGTCAGCGTTCCGTCATGGGCCGGTGATGACGTCTTGCATTTGGGCGAAGTCGACCAGGTCGATGTCAGTGTCGGCGTCGAAGTCGAAGATGCTGCAGGTGGGGTCGGCGAAAGGTTCATCCGGCCCGGTGAAACAGATCTGGAATGCACCCATGTCCAGCAGATCGATGTCCCCGTCCCCGTCGCCGTCGCCCAACAGGGGCACGGGAGCGCGCAGGACGCGGAAGCCGACCGTCGGACTGGGGCTGCCGGCGAAGGTGCCGGAGCGAGCCGACACCTGCTGCGAGCCCTGGATGTACGACGTACTCCTCGTGGTCACCAACAGTCCGGGCGGATTGTGCCGGCCCTGCAGCATTTCGAGAACGTTGCCGGACATGTCATGCAGGCCGAAGCTGTTGTCGGTGTCGTTAGTCTGAAAGCTGCCACCCTGGTTGGAGCCGTCGTAGTACGCCACGGGCGTGGTGGCGTCGTCGAAGGGGTCGCCACTGGCGATGTAGTTGGCATCGGCCCCGGTGATCACATCTCGGCCGAAGCCGTAGAGCGTGTTCTGATCCGCCTCCGTGTTCCATGCCGCCGCTTTGTACCATTCGTTGTAGTCGTCGGCTGCGTCTGTAAGCGGATCCGGGTTGTTCGCCCCGTCGTCCATGGGAAGACGATACCCGGCATAGTCGGTCACCAGGACCAGTCGCTCGGCATCGTTCAGATCACCGTCGGCCCAATCGTCGGCCGAGATGGTCGCCGGTCGCCACCCGGTCAGATCGTCGAACGTGCTTTCCAGGTAACAGCGATGAGCCGGCGGGAATCCCTGGTCGATGGTCAGCCAGTTGCAATACTTGACCGCTCCATACCAGGTCATGCCCACGGCCGGGTGATCCTCGAAATCGGGATCGACCACATAGCTGTCATCCACAAACGTGATCCAGGCGCTGGTGGATGAGTCGAACATTTTGGTGATCAAGTCATCGGACCCGGTTTCGCCCGACTCGCCGGACTCGGCGTCGTTGATGTACACATCGCCCGAATCGGTGTCATGGTACATGAATGCCCCACGCTCGTTGTCGGGATTGTCCCGGGCGTCGTTGAGAAAAACCGCGAACTGCTCGTTGGTCACCTCGGTCACGCCGATCTCAAACCGATATGTCGGCCCATTCGGCTGGGGGTCTTCCAGTCCCGATACGGCGACGGTCGTGGGAGAATCGAAGACCGGTTCCACCAGTGTAAGCGATACCGTCCGCGTCGTATCGCCAACGCCACTGGAACTGTTGAGGATCGTGATGGTATCCACGGGGTTGTCTTCACCCAGCGCTGCGGCCGCCGTCGGGTCGATGGTTACGAACATCGCTACCGATTCACCAGCCCCGAGCTCCTGCTCGTCCGGGAGTCCGTCTACCAGAATCCAGGAGGGGTAATCCAGCACGTCATACGTAATCGACTCGGCGTCCAGGTTGGTCAGTTGGTAGACAAACTGGTGTGGGATGACTTCGCCGACCATGCCATCTTGTAACGAGGCGTAGGCGAAGTAGGTGTCCAGCGGCGTGACGGCCAATCCTTGGTTGATGTTCAGTGTGACGTTGCGAGTCTGCTCGAATCCAGTGTGCAGTTCGGTAAACGTGATCAGACCTGTGTATTCGCCGCCCGACATCCCCAAGGTTTCATCGGACAAGGCGACGCTCACCGCAACGGAATCGCCAGCGTCGAGTTGGCCGTCCGAGGTGTCCGATCCGTCCACTGTCAGCCACGACTGATCGACGGTCACGATCCAATCGAGCGCGAAGGCCGCCAGATTGGTCAGCGTATAGGTTTTGTCCGCCGGCACAAAGGGTCCGCCAAACGGTCCGATGGGGTCGAAGTCATCCAAGCCGTCGCCGGTGGGGATTGCCAACGGCGCACCGATGGTGACGTTGA
>JADFPW010000054.1 GCA_022562105.1 Planctomycetota bacterium | reverse complement strand
TCGCGGCGCGCAATGCGACCGCGCGCTCCGGGAGCCCATACAATATCAGCCCATTGGCGGGCCTCGGAATCGCGGTATGTGAATTGGGCGTCTCCTCGATCCGACAACAGACCCCGCGCCGTGTGAATTGCGGCCCATTTCAATAGCGTGGTCTTCCCACTGCCGGCATCTCCGCGAATGAGAATCTTGTTTTTCTTGAGGGGGTCCATCTGGCTCAACAGGCCCTCAAAGGGCGTGGGTGCCTGGTCCTGTCCCCGTTCATCGGTGAGGTTGAGCGTCAGGTACGCGATCGTGAGCCGCTGCTTGCGAGCCGAGGGGTCGATTCGTGGGTCGATTCCGAAGAGTTCCATTTCATCGAGCGTTGCCGCTACGGCCTCGGCGTATTCGCGCTCAAAGGAGGCCGAATCTTTTTGCGTCTGACCCGCGATGCGCTTGACGATGTCGTGCGTCTCCGCTGTATCTTCAGCGATGTGTTCAGACCTTACCGCCAACTCCTTGAATCCGGTTGTGATTTCGTGGTGCAGGTGTGCGAAGCCCGCGCGCACGTCCTCTGGCATTGTGGCGAGCTGTGAGAGTGATCCGGCCATTTCTTCGAGTGCAGGCAGCTCCCCATTGTGCTCACTCACGCGTTGAAAAATCGCCCGGAGCAAGGCTACGATCATGTCTCGGTGTTGTGTGCTCTCGGTCTCAAAGTGCTTGAGGGCCGTGATGATCTGCTTGTCCGTGGCCTTTCCGGCATCTTCGGCTGCGGTGGCAAGTTCATCCGCGGGGACGTTGCGGCAGGCGTCGTGAAGGCCTTTGAGGAAGGTCAGGCCGAAGGCGGCCGCCGGTGAAACCTTTCCCGCCTCCATGGCGCCGTCGCGCGCGGCGATCGGTATCGCCTTGAGAACACGTTTCAGTGCAGCAAGCTGTCGGCCCATTTGGGGATTCCCTCGGTGGTCAGCGCGCGTCATGCTCCTGCGCACACGATAGATCCATAGTAGCACGACATGGGCGGATCACAAGTACACAGATAGGACTGGGACAAGGGGGGAATCGCGTCCTAGCGGAGCGACGGGGACTGACCGCCTAGAAGCCGGTCCCACACTGACAGTGCCCCATACGAAACGCGTGGATCTGATCAGAAGTTGAGGGTCTCGGGATCCTTGGCGTAGTGACGGGCGGTCTGGGGGGAGATCTTGCCGGCGGTCATCAATGCGGCCAGGCTGTCGTCGAGCGTGACCATGCCGGCGCGGCGCCCGGTTTGGATGGCGGAATCGATCGCTTCGGTACGACCCTGGCGGATGGCGGCGGCGATCCCGTGAGTGACCACCAAAATCTCCAGGGCCAGGGCACGCTTGCCTCCCTCTTCCGCGGGCGTCAGAAGGTGTTGGGCTACGACGTAACGCAAGCTGAGCGATAACTGGGCGCGAACATCGCCTTGCAGGTCCGACGGAAATAGATCGACTAATCGAGTGATCGCGCCGCGAGCGTCTTGAGTATGCATCGTGGTCAAGATCAGATGCCCGGTCTCGGCGGCGCTGGTGGCCATCTGGGCCGTCTCGCGGTCTCGAATCTCACCGACCAGGATGACGTTGGGATCCTGTCGCAGGCCGGACCTGAGTCCGTCGTAGAATGAGTCCACGTCGATTCCCACTTCACGTTGGGTCACCAGCGATCCCTCGGCCGAGGGGAACAAGTACTCGATCGGTTCCTCCACAGTGATGACGCGCACGCCGTGCTCGCGGTTGAGCAGGTTGACCAAGGCGGCCAAGGTAGTGGTCTTTCCCGATCCGGTGATGCCGGTGATGATCACCAGGCCGTTGGTGAGGTTGACGATTCGCTCGGCCAGCGATCGTGGAAAACCCATCCACTCGAAATCCGGGATGTCGTTGGGGATGAAGCGAAGGCAAGCGCACATCTGCTCACGGGCAAAGAACACGTTGACGCGAAAGCGAAGTAGCGGATCCTCGTTTTCGTCGGTCCGCGCGGACTGAAGTTCGCGGCTCGTGAGGCTGACCGAGCAGTCAACGCTTTTAGAGCGGGCGAGGCGCTCGCGAATCGGATCAGGCAGCACGGAGATGATCATTTCGCGGACGGTCTCGGCGGCCAACGGCTGATCGCCGGCGCTGTGCAAGCGGCCGTGGATTCGATAACAGGGCGGGTGCCCCGGGACCAGATGAAGATCCGAAGCCTCCCGAGCCGGCATGGCTCGCATCAAATCCATCACCTTCATGACCGGCATACTGCTCACGACCGTCTACTCCTTACCATTGGGCTGTCGTGCCTCGGGGTTTGGACAACCCACGCCCAGCGCATAACGAATCCGGCTCGACTTCCCGGTGACTCGTGCGTACCGAATGGGCTGGCGTATTGTACCGACCTGCCGGCCGTCGGACGCGGACGCCTCCACTTTAGAGGAAAACGCCCCATGCTTGCCAGCCGGTAGCCTGGAAGGAGCTTCGGGGCCGACTCATCGAACGCGTCCTCGTCGCGGGCAGAATGTGCTCGGCCGCTCGCTCACGCTCGCGGTACTGCTCACTTTTCAGTACCGCGAGCGTGAGCGAGCGGCCCTTCACAAATCCACGTCACCGGAGCCTCGGTCGGCGGCGAGTCAGTGGAGATATGCACTTCTTGTTCGGCGACCGTTCGACTTTCGCAGCGTTTCAGCATTGCTAGACGGGCGCCTGCTGGTGCGGCTGATGACGGGGTGCAGGGGAGTGGGCGGAGACGTTTGGGGTTCATCTTCAGCGCCCGCGGTATGGGTTTCAACAGGCGTCAAGACATTCCGCAGAAAGTGCCGACAACATCAGGCACGTTCGATCAGGAGAATCGAGCGGCGTCGGAATGGGGCTCGCCATGAACACGCAATTGGAGCGGATCGAAGTCAGAAAGCGCCTGGCCGGCAAGTGGCAGGTACCGCTCTTTGTGGTATCTGCGGCTTTGCTGGGCGGCGCGCTGTATCGGCTCACACCCACCGTTCCCGAGGTCACGCTCGAAGATCGCATTGAGAAGATGGACTCCTTCGTCGAGGGTGGTCTCTATGTACCTGCCCTGGCGGCGGGGCGCACCATATTGGCCTCGTTGGACGGGGAGGTTGCTGATGAACGCGAGCGGCTGAAAAGTCAGGCCCCGATTCACCGACTGATGGCTCGAGCGCGTGCTTTGCAGGCCAAGAGTGACGGACGGCGCGACGGACGGATAGGCCGGACCGTGCTCGATGAAATGAAGCTGGCCCGCGACGGCAGAGTAGCGCTAGACGCGAGCGACCATGTCCTGCAAGCCGAAGCTTCTGAATGGTTGGGACAATACCGGCGGGCACTGAGGCACTACGAATCGGCCGAGCTTCTTGATCCCGAGCTGGACATCGAAGTTCGTCGTCGGGTTCTGGAAATCATGCGCGGGCCGCTGGACATGTCGCCCGAAGAAATTGAGCCCCGGCTGGCGACGTTCCTTGCTGACGCGTCTGAGCGCCTCGATCTGTTGGAATGGGGACTAGGCTTCAAAGTCGAGCTGCTCGCCGAACAAGGACGTACTGACGAATTGGAGGCTCTGCTGGACGAGTACCGAGCTCGGTTTGACGGTTCGGATCTTGCGGACGACTTCGAGTATCTGGAGGCCCTGACTCTCGTATACCAGTATCGCTATGACGAGGCTGAGGTGAAGCTGCGGAGTCTGCGGAACCGTCTGGTGGAGCACGACGAGCTATTCGCCAAGTCCGGATGGCTGTTGGGGAATGTCGTGCTATCGGACGGCGGCCCACAGCGGCCTCAGGAAGCGATCGCGTTCTTCCGCGATGTTCTCTCCACGTACCTGGGCGGACCGTACATCGCGGCCAGCCACCTGGGTCTGGCCGAAGCGTTGGTTCAGCTGCACCGGTTCGATGACGCGCTGGAACACTACGATCAGGCGATCGTCGCGCTTCCGCATTTGCCCGACTACTCAATCATCAACGCTTCCCGTCTACGGGCTTCGCTCGACGCCGCCGTTGAACTGCTCCTGGGTGCAGACCGATTGGTCACCGCCCTGTCGTTCGCCGAACGTGTTCCTCTGCTGGTGAACCCGTCCAACCTGGAGTTGCAATCGATAGCCTGGTGGCGAGTCGGCGACCTTCAGGAAGCCGTCGCCGAGCAAAAAGCCGACCAAGCCCGCCGGGTCGAGGCGGCCGATGGCGACGCGGTCGAGGTTGCCCTCCTACAGGAGGACGCTCGTGATGGATTCAGCGACGCGGGGGCGACGTATCGGCAGGTGGCCAAGCTCAGCACACTTAACGAGACAAGATCCGCCAATGCCACCTGGCGTGCCGCGGAGATGTTCGATCGTAGCGGGGATCGTGATCGGGTGATCGTCTTGCTGGGCACATTCCTTCGAGAACACCCGACGCTGGCCTTGGTTCCGCGGGTCATGCTTCGGATGGGGCAAACGTTGCAGTCCGTTGGCCGCTATCCGGAAGCCATCGAAGCCTACCAGGGAGTTCAAGTGCGATTCTCGCGAACCCCCGCCGCCGCAGCTTCCATGGTGCCGTTGGCCCGTTGCTACTTGGCCAGGGGGAGCGATGAATACGACCGAGCCGAACGAACTCTGCGCTTAATTCTCGACGATTCCGAACTCTTCACGCCACGAGCCCCCGAATTCGTCGATGCCACGTTTCTTCTGGGCGACTTGTTGGGCCGACGCGGAGAGTTCGAGCGGGCGATCGCCCTGCTCGATGAGGCGTTGAAGCGCTATCCGGACGACCCGCGGGCTCCGCGAGCGCGATTCCAATTGGCCGACGCATTTCGACTGAGCGGGTTGGCCCTGATGAACGAGCAGACTCAGGCCCGCTTTGTCGGCGAACGGGAGAACTTCCAGGCTGAACAAGTCAAGCGATTGCAACGGGCGGAAGAGTTTTTCGGAGAATTGGTCGCCTTCTACGAGGAGCTTGGCGAGCAGAACCTCGACGAACTGGATACCATGTATCTCAGGCATGCTCGGCTGTTTCAGGGCGACTGTCTCTATCACACGCTTCGATACGGCGACGCGCTGGAGGTGTACGAACGCGCCGCCTGGATCTACAAGAACTCGCCGGCCTCCTTGGCAGCCTACGTCCAGATTATCAACTGCCACCTGTTTCTGGGCCAACAGGCCGAAGCCAGGGCCGCCCTGATGCGGGCGCTGTATCTCGTCGAGCGCATCGAGGAATCGCAGTTTGCTGCCGCTCCGGCCAGGTTCAACACGCGCGACGACTGGCGCAGCTACTTTCGGTGGTTGGAAGGGACGGACCTGCTGTGAATAGGGGACCGACAGTCAAGCATTCGCACGCTCCCGAGATGGGTCCGCTCGCCGCGGACCAGGGCAACCCAGGAACTTCCGAGAGGGAAACGGCGAGCGTGTTGCTGAGCAACCTCGAGCGTCAACTGGTGCTCTTCGGGCGTCTCGATCAGCTGTCGGAGCGTCAATCCAAGCTGGTCAGTGCGGCCGATACCCAGCCGTTGGTCGCCATACTGGCTCAGCGACAAGAAATAACCTCCGACCTTACGGCTCTGACGCACAAGCTTCCCAAGAGTTCGAGTGGATCCCCCCCCGGTTCCGGTCAATGGTCTGATTCCGATCGACAGCGGGCCAATGAGATGTTGGCCCGGATTCGGGAGCACCTACAGAAGCTGATCAAGCGTGACGCGGTGGACGCCCGAATCCTCTCGACGAGGAAGAATCAAACCCATGCCGGTATCGCGGCGATGCACTCGGGCCACCAAGCCGTCACCGCCTACGGGCGCACCACCGCTGCTCAACATCCGAAACCGAGTAGAACGAGTCGCGAGGCATGACGGAACTGATGCAGAACATTACGGAACGCGAGCGGGAACTCAGCGCCATCATCGAGGCCTACAACCAGGTCACCGAGCGGCTCAAGAGTTCGCATGAACAGCTCGGCGAGCAGGTGGGGCGTTTGCGCCGGGAGCTGGAAGACAAGAATCGCGAGTTGGCTCGTCAGGAGCGTCTGACGCTTCTGGGTGAGATGGCCGCCGGGATCGCCCACGAGATACGCAATCCCCTCAGCAGCATACTGCTGTTCAGCACCATGCTCGAACGGGCGGCGTCGAACGGGACGGACTGCTGCAGTCTGGCGGGGAAAGTGGTCACCGGCGTGCGAACGCTGGAAGGGATCGTGGGCGACATTTTGGCGTTCGCCGGTTCGGACGTGGATGGATCGGCTCATTTCGTGGAGACGGATCTGTGTCCGATCGTTCGAGACGTTGTGGCGTTAGCCTCGGTGCAAGCTGAGGCCAAGTCGGCGACCGTGGCGACGACCCTACCCTCGACGCCGGTCACGGTGATCGGCCACGCGACCCAGCTACGCCGGGCCATTCTCAATCTGACACTCAATGCCGTCGAAGCCGTCGACGACGGAGGGCGGGTCCGGGTAACGCTTCGCCACGATCCTGTCGCCGGATGGGTGCGATGCAGCGTAACTGACAATGGGCCGGGAGTGCCCCAGCAATGGATCGAGCGCATCTACGATCCCTTCTTCACCACCAAGCCGAATGGAACGGGCCTCGGCCTGGCGATCGTTCATCGAATTGCCCGGTCCCACGGTGCGGAGTTACGGGTAGACAATCTTTCTACGGGCGGGGCGGAGTTCACGTTGAGTTTTCGGGCGGCCATTCGGTCGAAGTTAGCCCGCGACGTGACCCGACCAAGTGCCACCGGTTTCCAGCCGGTGGATCAGACGGGAATTACGGACCGGTTGGATGCGACAGCGGATCCGATCGATCGTGTCGAGCCTATGAGGAGAATCGTGAATGGCGTGCCTGTGTGTCATTGATGACGATGTGTTGATGCGTGAGTCGTTGACTGAAGCCTTGCAGGGTGAAGACCATCGCGTGGTCGCCTTTGGCGATCCGGTCGAAGCCCTGGAGCGGATTCGCAAGGGCGGTTTCGATCTGGTGTTGTGCGATCTGAAGATGCCCGGCATGGACGGCGTGTCACTGATCCGGGAGATTCGTGGGCGCGACCTGGATTTACCCGTGATTCTGATGACCGCGTATGCCACGGTGCGGACCGCGGTGGAGGCGTTGAAGCTGGGGGCGTACGACTACGTGCAGAAGCCCTTCGAGCTGGAAGCGATCTGCGTGCTGATCGAGCGGGCGCTGCAGAACACCCGTTTGCGTAAGGACAACGAAGCGCTGCGGACGTCGCTGCAAGATCTGACGCCGTCACAAGAGATGGTGGGCACTAGCGAGCCCATGCAGATTGTACGACGTCAAATCGCCAAGGTGGCCGCCAGCGATGCCACGGTGTTGATCACCGGCGAGTCGGGCACGGGCAAGGAGCTGGCCGCCCGAGCCATTCATCGAGCCTCGCCGCGCCGGGACCGGCCAATGCTGTGCCTGAACTGCGCCGCCTTGTCATCCAACCTGATGGAAAGCGAGCTCTTCGGGCACGAGCGCGGCGCCTTTACCGGTGCGGACCGCATGCGCAAGGGTCGATTCGAGCTGGCCGACGGGGGGACGTTGCTGCTGGATGAAATATCCGAAATGGCGTTGCCGCTGCAGGCCAAGTTCCTTCGGGTCTTGCAGGAACGCGAATTCGAACGGGTCGGTAGCAGCGTTACTCGTCGGGCCAACGTTCGCGTGTTGGCCACCACCAACCGCAACTTGACCGATTGCGTGAGCCGGAACCAATTTCGACAGGATCTCTACTACCGCCTCGACGTGTTGCCCATCTACCTGCCGAAGCTGAGCGAGCGTTGTGACGACATCCCCGAAATGGTCGCCGGATTCCTGGAGGGCATCGCCAAACGCCTGGGCAAGCCGGTGACGAGCTTCACGCCGGACGCTATCACGTTACTGACGGATCATTCGTGGCCGGGAAATGTTCGTGAACTGGAGAACATGTGCGAGCGAGCCGTCGCCATGACCACGGGTACGGTGGTGGAAGCTTCCACCATTCGACCCTGGATTCGTGGGGCCGCGGAACTGAAGTCCGACCCGTCCATGCCATTGCGCCATGGGCGTTTGCTGGAGGACTCGGAGCGTCAGCTCATCACCCGAACGTTGCGCCAATACCGGGGCCACCGGGCCAAGACGGCCAAGGCGCTGGGAATGGGATTGCGAACACTGGGCATGAGACTCAAGCAATGGCGTGAGGAGGCTGAGTCGGTGGGACAAGAGGGCAGAACGCCGATCCACGACTTCGCCGGCGTGTCGTGATGCGGTCGGTCGGGCAGCGAAGTTATTCGCCGATGCGCAGGACTTGCGCGACTGGCGGCCAGCCGATGTGGGATTGGAATGCTGGTAACGGGCTTGCGGATCCTGGCACGAGGCGTGCTCTAGAGGGGTGCTCGGGTAGCAAGGATAGGAGAACGCGGTGTTCATCAGCACATTGACCGAGCGGGGTTCGATGCCGGCCCTAATCCATCTGCTGTCGTACACCGAGCAGCGGCACCGGATGATCGCCGAGAACATCGCCAACGTCGACACGCCGGGGTATAGGGCGAAACGGCTGGATCCCAAGGCCTTTGAAGAGGCCCTGGGCGAGGCGATGCACCGCAGAGGCAGCGATCCACGGAACCCACTGACGCTGCCGCTGCACCGGCAGTTTGAGGTGGATGAGTCCGGTTCGCTGCGTGTGCATCCGACCACCGGGCCGCCGCGCAACGTGCTGTTTCACGACGGCACCACGATCTCGATCGACCGCGAAATGGCCGACTTGGCGGCCAACGCCATGGTCCACAATGCGGCCACGACCATGCTGTCGGGCAAGTTCGACGGGTTGATGACCGCCATACGAGGTCGTCTGTAGTGAAGTCGTAGGCAAGACGGTGTAGCGATCGGAGGAGTTTCATGTTCGGAGTCTTGGACATAAGTGCGTCCGCGTTGGCGGCCCAGCGGACCCGGCTGGATGTTATCGCCGGGAACGTGGCTGGCGCGTTTACCACGCGGGATGCGGACGGTCGTCCCAATCCGTATCGGCGCCGCTTCGTCGTGCTGGCACCGGGGAACCCCGCGGCCGGCCCCCATGCTCGTGGAGTACACGTGCAGCAGATCGCCCTCGATCCTTCGCCATTTCGCAAGAAGTGGGATCCCGATCACGTGGACGCGATCAAGGCGGGTCCGGACAAAGGCTACGTGCGGCTACCGAACGTTCAATTGAGCACAGAGATGATCGACGCCATCGAAGCTGCTCGGGCCTACGAAGCCAACGTCACGGTCATGGAAGTCACCAAGACGATGGCCGCCGCTTCGCTGAGGCTGCTGGCGTGACGCGCGTGCGGCGACCCCATGAAAAGCAAACACGACGTAGTGAGAAACTGATCGATGGCTGACCCGCTGAAAATATCCGGCTTGTCCATGCCGATCCAACCCGTGCGCACGGGGTTCCCCCAATCCGGATCCGGAGTGGGCGTTCCACCTCCCGAGACCGCCGGCAAGGACTTCAAGTCGATCCTGCTTGACAGCCTGGACGAAGTCAACCGCCTTCAGAGTGAAGCCGACAGCGGGGTCCAGCGCCTCATCACCGGCCAGAGCGACAACGTGGCCGAAGTCTTTGCCGCCGTGAAAAAGTCCGAAGTGGCCTTCGGATTGCTGATGGAGGTTCGCAACAAACTGTTGGATGCCTACCAGGAAATCCAGCAGATGCGGCTCTAGTGCTCGGTCGCGCGTGGAACGCCGGGTTGAATCAAGGGACTCCTGATGAAACACCGGGGCACGTGACGCTCAGGCTCACCCCTGAGAGCGATGACCGACCGGATACAATCCGGCCCCACATATTGAGGAAGCAATCGAATACGGGCTGACGGGCGATGCTCGTTGGTGAACGCCCGATGGAGAAGGAGCTGATCGCCGCAGATGGATGCCCTGAGACAACTACTCGCCAGGATTCAATCGCAACTGGGGATGCTGAACCGATCCCAGCAGATGGTGATCGGCTTGTGCGCCGTTCTCATCGCCGGCTCACTGCTCTGGCTGGTCCAGTGGTCGGCTGACCCGGTCTACGTCACGCTTCTGCCCAGGCAGCCCATGACCGCCTTGGAGATCGAAAACGCGGAAGAAGTGCTTCGGGCGAACGGAGCCGACTACCGGGTCGGCCAGGACCGCATTCTGGTGCGTTCCGAAGATCGCCACCGGCTCATGTCCGCGCTCAACGTGGCTGACGCTCTGCCCGTCGAGCTGGCGATCACATTCGCCAGTTTGATGGAGGACGATTCCCCGTTCCGGCCCGAGTCGGAGAACGCGTCGCGGCGAAACATTGCGTTGGGCAACGAACTGGCCATGATCATCGCCGCATCACCCGATGTGGCTGCCGCTCGTGTGATCGTCCAACCGCTGGCCAAGCGGGCCATCGGCAGCCGTAACGCACCCGCGTCAGCCTCGGTATCGGTGACCATGGTCTCGGGGCGGAGTCTGACCAACGACCGAGTTCGTGGTGTGGCCCGCTTGGTCGCCGGGGCCGTGCCTGGGCTCGAGCCCCACATGGTCGCGGTGATTGACGGGAACACCGGTCGCCCCTGGATCGTTCCCCGTCCGGAGGATGAAGTGGCGTTCGGTCTGCTCGAGGAACGCAAGAAATACGAGAACCACCTGCTGGGCAAGATCATGGAGCAGTTGGCCTATATTCCCGGCGTGCTGGTAGCCATCTCCGTCGAGCTCGACACCGAGCAGATCCAGACCACGACTACCACGTGGGACGAGGGCGCCCTCCAACAAGACTCAACTTTCGAGACCGAAACCACCACGGGCGGATCCAGATCAGCGCCCGGCACCAACTCGAATGTGGGGATGGCCTTGTCCGCCGGCGGATCGTCCCAGAGCAGCACCAGCACGGACAGCAAGCAAACTTTCTATGAGCCGCGGGCCATCGAGCAGGTTCAAACCAAAAAGACGCCTTTCGCGCCCAAGCGGGCGACGGCGTCCATCAACGTTCCCCGAAGTTACGTGGCCGGCATCCACAAAGCCACAAGCGGAACCGATACCGAGCCCACCGACACGGAGCTCGATCCCATCAAAGCACTCGAGCGCACGCGAATCCAGGGTCTGGTCCAGAACGTTCTGATGAGTATGGATTCCAACGATGTGCAAGTGGATTTCTACTACGATCTCAAGCCCGGGGAGGCGGTGTTTGCCGAGATGCCGGGCGGATTGGCCATGGGCGTAATCGCCCCCGAATCATCGTGGTGGAGCGCCCTGGAGAAACACGTTCCACAGATCGGATTGGGGATTCTGGGCATTGTCGGATTGGTGAGCATGGCTCGGATGGTCCGCAAGTCCGCTCAGATCGCGGAAGCAAGTCGACCTACGGCTGTTGAGCCGGACTCGGAAGTGTCCACCGGCTCCGATGGAATCCTGACCGTGGAAGGAGGCCCGGTAGGCATGGCGGCCGTGTCGGAAGGGTATCTCACCGGGCACGAGGTGGACGACGATACCCTGCGGGCCCATGAGTTGCGCGAGCAGGTATCGACGATGGTGGAGGAGAATCCGGACAATGCGGCCGACCTCATCCGGCGCTGGGTGGAGCAGCCCACCTAGGCGAGCCTCGACCTGGCATCGGATTTACCTGATGGATGATTCCATGACCGTGAGCCTCAAGAACTCAATCAGCCCGCGGTGTTGGCGACGGAGCATGATTCATGGCTAAGTCTGTCACTGCCAAGCGCGGCGCGGCTGAGACGGAGGTGCTCGGGGGCACGCGCAAGGCGGCGATTCTGATGATGGCCCTTTCGGCTGACGTGTCGGCCAAGGTGTTGCGCTTGTTGGACCAGGAGGTGGTCGAGGAGATTACGCGCGAGATTGCGTCGCTTGACCTGGTGCGCCCGGCGCAGCGGGGCGCGGTGATTGAGGAGTTCTACAACCTGGCCCTGGCCCGTCAGTACGTGGAACAGGGCGGACTGCTCTTTGCGAAGTCGCTGCTCGACAAAGCGCTCGCCCCTGAGCAGGCGGCGCGGGTCATGCGGCAGATCGAGCAGCACGTGTTCAAGAAGCCGTTCGCCTTCCTAGCCAAGACGGACGCGGAGGATCTATTGACCTTTATCATGGACGAGCACCCGCAGACGATTGCTTTGGTGCTCTCCCATCTGGAGCCCGACAAAGCCAGCGATGTGCTGGGTTCGCTCCCCGAAGCCAAGCAGATCGAGGTGGTCACCCGCATCGCCCGTATGGAGCAGACCAATCCCGAGGTGGTCAAAGAGGTTGAAGAGGGGCTCGAGCGACGCCTTTCGGGGATTGTCTCGCAAACGTTCGCCAAGTTCGGGGGTGTTGAGTCGGTCGCGGAAATGCTCAACTTGGCCGATCGGGCGACGGAACGAAGCATTCTGGAGACGCTTGAAGAAGACGATCCGGACTTGGTCGAACAAATCCGCAGGCTGATGTTCGTGTTCGAGGATATCATGCTGGTCAACGACAAGGGCATTCAAGCCGTGCTCAAGGAGGTCGATAACTCCGATCTGAGTTTGGCGCTCAAGACCGCCAGCGAAGAAGTCAAGCAGAAGGTCTTCTCCAATATGTCTGAACGGGCCTCGGATCTGATCAAGGAGGACATGGAGTACATGGGGCCGGTGCGCGTCTCGGACGTCGAGGGCGCCCAGCAGAAAGTGGTCGATGTCGTTCGCCGCCTGGAAGACTCGGGTGACTTGATCATCTCCGGACGGGGCGGTGAGAAGGAGATGATCGTCTGATGTCTACGATCATCAAAGCCGGACAGATCCCCTCCCCGCTGGGGCGAGCCCGACGTATCGAGCTTACCGATCACCTCAACGAAGCCAAAGCGCGCCTCGAAGAGGCTCGCCGACAGGCTGGGGCGTTGGTCGCTCATGCTCGGGAAACGGCTGGCGCGGTTCACGCGGAGGTCGCCCGAACCGCGTTCGAGGAGGGTTATCTCAAGGGCTACTCTGCGGGTCAACGAGCCGGTCGCCAGAAGGCCTTCGACGAAGCCACCGCACGGTTCGAGCGAGAGCACCGCCACCTGGCTCAAGCCTTGCAAGAGGCCACCACCCGCGTGGACGAGCTCAAGGAGGATCTGCTCATTCAAGCCAAACGCGATGTGCTGGAGCTGGCGGTGGCGATTGGCGAGAAGGTCACCAAGCGCATCGGCACTCTCGATCGCGCCGCGGCCCAGGCCAACGCTGAAGCGGCCATTGACTTGCTCAGTCCTCAGACAGATCTGACGCTCCGTGTACATCCGGCGGATGCCGAAACCATGCGTCGCTTCGCCTCCGAGCTAGTCGATCACCTGGCGGCCGTGCAGCACGTGCATATTGTCGAGGATGCTACACAGGAACCGGGCGGTTGCATGGCCCAGTCCGGGGATCGCCAGGTGGACGCTCGAATCGGCGTGCAGGTAGAGCAGATCGTCGAGCTACTGCTGGGCCGACCGGAGACGACATCGTCATGACTTTGCTGGCTGCCCAACGCGACATGGTGCAGCGGTCGATGCCCATGCGGGTCACCGGACGTGTCGTCGGCGTAACCGGTTTGACCGTTCAGGTCGAAGGCCTGCCCCTGCCGGTCGGATCCATGTGCGTGATCCATCGCCGAAACGGTACGCTCGTCGATGCTCAGATCGTAGGGGTCTCCGACGAAAGGGTCATTCTGATGACCTTGCAGGATCCGCAAGGGGTCGGCTGCCGCGACGCGGTGGTCAGCACCACAGCCATGCAGACCGTGGCGGTCGGGCGGCAGATGCTCGGTCGCGTATTCAATGGACTGGGTCAACAGATCGACGACAAGCCGCCGTTCACCGTTGAAGCGCATTACCCCGTTTTCGCCGACGCCCCGCCGGCGCTGGAGCGCCCGCCGATCAACAGGCCGTTGGGCACGGGAATCCGAGCCATTGACGCCCTCAACGTCGTGGGGACGGGCCAACGAATGGGCATCTTCGCCGGCACCGGGGTGGGCAAGAGCGTGCTGCTGGGGATGATTGCCCGGTTTGCCACTGCGGACGTCATCGTGGTCGGGTTGATTGGCGAGCGCGGTCGGGAGGTCGGCGACTTCATACGCAATCAGCTCGGTGAAGAGGGTATGCGCCGCAGCGTGGTGGTGGTCAGTACGTCGGATCAGTCGCCGGTGCTGCGCGTGCGGGCGTGTTTCCTGGCGACGGCGGTGGCGGAGTATTTCCGTGATCAAGGCAAGGACGTTCTCCTGCTGATGGACTCCACGACTCGAATGGCCATGGCCCAGCGGCAGATCGGTCTGGCGGCCGGCGAGCCGCCCGCGACCAAAGGCTACCCTCCCAGCGTGTTCGCCATGCTGCCCCGACTGTTGGAACGGGCCGGACGCACCGAATCCGGGAGCATTACGGGTCTGTACACGGTCCTGGTAGAGGGCGACGACATTAGCGAACCGATCTCCGATGCGGTGCGCGGCACCCTTGATGGACACCTTTGGCTGTCGCGCGAGCTGGCCAATGCCGGGCACTACCCCGCCGTGTCCGTATTGGACAGCATCAGCCGAGTCATGGTCGATGTGGCCGATGACGAGCATCTGGAGGCGGCCCGAAGCGTTCGACGGGTGCTCGGCATCTGGAAGGACATCGAGGATCTGGTCAACATCGGAGCCTACGCCAAGGGCACGAGTGTAGAGTTCGATGTGGCCGTCGCCATGAAGCCGCGGATAGACGCCGCCCTGCGGCAGAACATGAATGACTGCGTCGAGTTCGGAGAGTCCCGGGACGCGGTCATCGCGCTGCATGCGGAGATTGAGGCGATGAGGGAAGAATTATCCACTCGGTCGGCTGAGCCTGAGAAGGTTGCCTAGGGTGAGAATGCGCTACGTGGATGATCCAATGTGCAGGCGAAGATCCGAGAAACCATAGCATGGCCAAACGGTTTCAGTTTCGTTTGGAGGCGGTGTTGAAGGTTCGGCGCCAACGGCGCGACCACTGCCGCCGCGTGTTCGCCGAGCAGCTGCGGCACGTTCAGCAGCAGGAACGCCGTCTCGTTGATCTGCATGAGCAAGTACGAACCGAATCGCGGGCTCGTCGATCCGATGCCCTTCAAGCCGAGCTGGACATGAGCTTGTTGCGTAGCCGGCAATACTACGTCGGTCATCTGCAGCGGACCATCGAAGGGCAAGAGGTGGAATTGGAGGGCCTGCAACGAGAACTCGAGGAGCGGCGCGAGACGCTGGTCGGCGCGTCCCGCGAGCTGAAAGTCATCGAGAAGCTCCGCGAGCGTCAGTGGGAGCGGCACGGCAAGGCGGCTTCGCGGCGTGAAACCATCGAGGCGGATGAATCGTCGGTGGATCTGTTTCGACGGCACTTGGAGATGGACCTCGCGGTCCACGGGTCCGGCTAATGGCGTCGCTGAAGAAGGCATATCAGCTTCTGGCGTTGATCGCCATCGCGCATCTGTTCGCCTTGGGCGGCGGCCTGGGATATCTGGTGGCCACCGGTAAGCTGGACAGCGTGCGTGCGGCGGAACTGGTGGAGGTATTCCGAGACGTCGATGAGTCGGAGGAAACACCTGTAGAGGACTCGTCGGAGAAACCGGTTGCCGCGAGCGGGCAATCCGTCGAGAGCATCGAGCAGCAGCAGATCGAGGAGGAAATGACCTGGCGCAGCTCCGTCCGGCACCAGGCTGAGCTGGATCAGCGTCAACAAGCGATGCAGTTGGAAATGTTGAGTATGGAGCGAAAGCGCGAGCAGTTCGAGCGATATCGTCAGCAGATCATCGAACAGCAGGATGCCCGGAAGGATGTGGATCAGTCTCGCGGGTTCAAGAAGGAGCTGGAACTCTTTTCACAGATGAAGGCGAAACAGGCGCTCGGCTTTCTCCTGGCCAAGAAGCCTGAGGACGCAGCCCATCTGCTCTTGGAGATGCCCGGCCGCAGCGCCAAGAAGATCGTTGAATCGGCCAAGACGCCTGAGGAACGCCAGGCGGTGACCGCGATTCTCTCACTGATGGGTGAGGTGGCTCCACAGGAACTCACCGACGCCGTCCCCTAACAGCCGTAGGACCGAATTGATGCACACGATGCAGGCCGCCAACACGACCACGATTCCCATTAGGAAGGAGGCGGGGCCAGCACCCGCCACGGGCGTTGCCCGGCGTCATGGGCAGGCGTTCGAGCAGCTGCTGGCCCTGACCGCGGACGGCTACCTGCAGAGCTTTGCACAGGAGATTCGCAGTCTGGTGCCGGGCGATACGTCGGCGTCGAGCGGGCGCGGAAACGCCCACGCCCGGCGGTTGTCCGTCCTTCAAGCGGAAGATGCCCAATCCGCCATGGGAATGCGAGCTTCGGAATTGAGCGGCCTGACCCCCCGTGGACAACGCTTGGGAGCTCAGCGTGCTGAGCTTGCCCGATCGGCTGCGTCCGGAACATCGTCCGACGATTCCAGAGCCGGCGGAGGCGGTACTCGAGAAACACCGGCCGAAACCAATCAACTGAACGGCCCCAAGACGAGGGCGATTTCCGCCGCCGCGGCGTCGGACCAGTTGGCGAAGGCGACGCTCTCAAACGGCGGCGCCGGCCAGTCGAGGAGCGACCCGTCGGCTAGTCGCCCGTTTTCGAACGACCTCAACGGCGCCGCC
>JADFPW010000053.1 GCA_022562105.1 Planctomycetota bacterium | reverse complement strand
ATTTTATGACCGCCGATTGGGTTCGAGTTGACTATGAACTGCTCGGCCGAATCTCCACCCGCGTGATGAACGAAGTCGCCGGGATCAATCGGGTGGTCTACGACATATCCAGCAAACCGCCGGCCACTATCGAATGGGAATAGTCACTGCCTGCCCCCCGGTGGCCCCGGCGCACCTGCGGGCTCGCCTCCGAGGTCATTGCCCGGGTTAACGGAAACCGCGTGCGCCCACCTGCAAGCGCCAATCAAGCGAGTGACCAGCTACGGCATTCACTTCCCGTACTTCCAGGTCGAGCGATTCTACATGCCCGAGGCCGACGCTATTCTAGGCGCTGCACTGGAAACCACGCAGTATTCGTTTGCGGGGCTCACGCTCAACTCCCGGGGCTATCCGCAAGATAGCATTGGATCCTTCGTCAGTGAACCGCACGATGGAGGCGATCGAAGCACGAACCACTAACGACTAAAGGCGCTCTGACCCCATACTCCCCTGCCGAGTGCCACCATATGACACTGCCGACCTTGTCTGTCTTGCTGCTCGGTAATGCAGGTCGGCAGTCTCCAGGAGAATAGCGGCTCGCTGGGTTCGGTCTATCGCTGGCCGATCCAGTGACCGCATTCTGGGCATCGTCCGGAGACGTTTCCCGTGAGGTTATATCCGCATTTCCGACAGTCGCACCGCCCGTCATGGCGGGCGCGCCACCACTGCTGCATTTCCGGTTTATAGATAATTAGAGTGATAGAAAGCAGAGCGATGAACGTCACCAAGAATTCCCACTCAAAGGTCGCCAGGCAGAAGAGAGCAAAGACAGTGGTCGAAAGGAAGACACGCTGGCTTCCCTGTCTCAGTGTCATCGTGGATTCCTTTCGTAAGGTGCGGTTTCAATCCGCCATGCGAGCGATGGTAGAGTAAACCGCCTGCCTGCCTTGTCAAGCGGAGTCGCTGGGCTATATCGGCGACTTTCACGCCTTTTGCCCGCCATCGTGCGATCTGGGAGCGTCTACGGGCATTCGGCTTGCGTCCGACGATGCTTAGGTCGATGCCCACCCGTTGGACAAGTTCCACGACAGCAGCGTAGAGTTCGTTCTTGTCCTCGTCAAATCGGACGATGAATCGCTCTCCCGTCTTGCTGTCCGTGGCGGAGACTTCGCGGTCAGCCACCTTGACGGCGTAGCCGCAGGATTGGATCGTTTCGAGTACCACTCGGGTGACGGTATCGGGTCGGATCATTTTTCTTTTCCGCCGAAATACTCCACTCCAATCAGGTTCACAAGCTCAACAAGATACGTCTCGTCAACGTCGCCCTCGTAGAACCGACTGGTGCCTCGGACAGCATGACCAAGAAAAGCCTCTCTCTCATCGGGATGGCGCTTGTGGCGCTTGCCAATGCTCGGGCCGACGTTGCGAAGATGTTTGTAGTCATATCCCTTTTGACTGGGCGCCTTGCGAAGCCGTGCGAATCCGGCTGAGAGTTTCTGGCTAACAAATGGTCGCTTGGCATCATTCGTGGCAGAATGGCGGACAGTCACCCGGTTTCTCGCCCTTCTTCCGGGTCTTCCTGCTCTTGCTCCCCATTCGCTTGGTCGCACCGGGACGGCCCACAGGCAAGGCCCGGATGCGTGGGCCCAGCCGAGCGTCAGTCGAACGGCCCCATGCGGAGTATACCCAATCGCGATCGCGGGGACCATCCGAGTTCAGCACCAGACCGCGCATCGCCCTTACGCAAGACCCCGCTCGACGTGACGAGATCAACCCCTATGATAACACGCTTACGCATCGCGCTCGTAGCTCAGTTGGATAGAGCACCGGTTTCCTAAACCGGGGGTCGCAGGTTCGAATCCTGCCGGGCGCAGTTCGTTGACCCCTGGACGGTGGGCCGGCCGCAGCGACCAGCGCCGCGATCGGTGTGGCTACGGATTGGATTCGACACGCAACCATGCACATACTGCATCTCATTGATGGGACCGTGGGATGGGAGCAGCGGATCGCCCTGAACCAACTGCTCGATCAACTGTCGCGCGGTCGTTTCGATCAGTCGATTGCATCGGTAAGCGGTTCGGCCCGCCACCAACTCGGCTTGGCCGACGAACGGGTTCCGCTGTTCGCCCGGCGAGGGTGGATGCATCACATCTGTGGACCCCGTTTGCGACGTTGGGTGCAGCGAACCCACGTCGACCTGGTACACGCATGGGGATTGGATGCTGCCGAGACGGCGGGACTTGCCCTACGATCGTCGACCCCGCTCCTGGTGAGCCAATTCGATCCTTGCCCACCGGATCGCCGGGTGAACATGCTTCGAACGATACTCCCCATGACGCGCGGGGCGATAGCCTGCGCGGCCTCGACCGTCCGACGTCGCCTGATCGAGCGTGGCGTTGGAGAGGATCGGTGTGTCGTCGTGCGCCCAGGCGTGGACTTTGGCACCATCAACGAGACCCGCAAGTTGCGGGCACATGCTACGAACGGCGGAGAACCCCGACCCACGCTCGTGGTCACCGCCGATGCGGGTTCGCCTGACGCGGGGCAGGAGATCGCCGTCTGGGCGACAGCTGCTCGGAGCAATCTCGATCCCCACATTCAGGCTATGGTCCCCGGCATGACTCGGCAGCACCATCGCCTCATGCGAGCGGCGACGGCCGTAGGGCGCCCGGAAGCGGTCGCATGGTCCTCGCCGGAAGCACCGTTCGAAGCACTGGTGACCGAAGCGGACATCCTTCTGCTGCCAGTGAGCCGCGACATTTCCACGACCGCGATTGCCTGGGCGATGGCGGGCTCTACACTGGTGGTGGCTGGCGCCGTGTACGCCACGGCGGAGCTGCTCGCCCATCAGCACAACGCCCTGTTAATCAAACCGGATACACCCCGTCGGATGGCCATTCGGGTCGCTGCCACGCTGGGTGACCTGGAGGGTGTCGCCGAGTTGAAAGACACGGCCCGAGGGCAGGCGTATGAGGTGTTCGGGGTTCGTCGTTGCATCGATCAACACGCCCGATTGTACGACAATCTCATCGCCGGCCGAGATCCCGGCGATGGCATCGTCGACTCCTCGTCGATCGGCGTGGCTGCGCCTAATCGCCCCTTGAATGGGTAGTCCCGGCGCGCCGGGAACGCCTCGCCGGCCGTAGCAACGCGATCACCCCCGACCGGGCGAACAGCATGGGTGGCATCCCGGCGCGCCGGGAGTACTCCAGGCCGTGGAGATTGATGAAACGCGTTTCCGCTCCGCCACGGCCTAGAGCACCAGAGCGTGCCATCCGGTTTTGATACAATTAATTGTCCGGGGTGCCCCCTGATCCAGTGTCCGCAACGATGCTCGCAATGGCCCGCGATCGCCGATAGAATAGACGTGGCCTGCGAGGACAAAGACATGTCGAAAAGCGTGTCGCTCAAGGAACTGCTGCACGACAACACGGCGGCCGCCGCACCGGAGCTGGTGGTCGCCGGGGAAAACGGGGTTCTGCGCTGCTTGGCGTGCGGACACAAGTGTAATATCCCGGCCGGTCGAGCCGGCGTATGCCGGGTGCGCTTCAATCGGGACGGAGAACTCCGCGTCCCGACCGGCTACGTGGCTGGCCTGCAGATCGACCCCATCGAGAAGAAACCGTTTAACCACGCCTTTCCGGCGCGGGAGGCCTTGTCATTCGGCATGCTGGGTTGCGATTTTCATTGCAGCTACTGCCAAAACTGGGTCACCAGCCAGGCGCTGCGCGACGACAAGGCGGTCTCGTTTCCGTCGTTCTGTACCCCCAAGGAGTTGGCCGCCTTGGCCGTCGAAAATCGCGCCCCGGTTGTGGTCAGCACGTACAACGAACCACTGATCACCGCCGAGTGGGCGGTGGAGGTCTTCAAGGTCGCCAAGGAGCACGGGTTGACCTGCGGATTCATCAGCAACGGCAACGCCACGCCGTGGGTTCTCGAATACCTCCGGCCGTTCGTCGATTTGTACAAGGTCGATCTCAAAGGCTTCGATGATCGCAACTACCGCAGGCTCGGCGGCGTGCTGTCCAACGTGCTGGAGACCATTGGGAACCTGAAGAAGCTGGACTTCTGGGTGGAGATCGTCACCCTGGTCATCCCCGGCTTCAACGACGGCAACGACGAGCTGAAACAGATCGCCGACTTCATCGCCCATGTCGACGTGGACATTCCATGGCACATCACCGCGTTTCATCCCGATTACAAGATGACCGATCCGCCGCGCACGCCGATCGACACCCTGATCCGGGCGTTCGATCTGGGAAAGGCGGCTGGCTTGCGGTACGTCTACCCGGGCAACGTCCCCGGCGGTTTCGGGGATCGAGAGAACACCTACTGCCCCCACTGCAACGAACTGCTGATTCGCCGCCACGGCTTTAGGGTCATGGACAACCGAATGAACGGCGATAGCTGTCCAGCGTGTGACGCCGTAATTCCCGGCGTGTGGGAGGATTCGGCCCCAAAGCGAACGGAAGGCCCGGGAATCCCGCGGGCGCTGTCCCACTAGCGCTCTGTTACGCGTGGAATGCCGGGTTGCGTGGCACGGTCTGGTACTCCAGCCCGTGGAAATTGCGGACCATGGTTTTCAGGCCCCACGGCCTGGAGTACCAGACCGTGCCACCCATCGAAGTACGCAGCCGGCTGCCCGAACGACTACGAAAGGGCGAATTGGTGGCCGTCGCTGGGCAGAACGATTCAGATCTCCTATCATGAAATCATGTGCGGCCGGTTTACGTTGCATACGCCTGCAGACACCGTCGCGGAGCTGTTCGGCCTGTCCGAGGTTCCGGAATGGACGCCACGCTATAACCTGGCGCCTACGCAACAGGTTCCGACGGTCCGCGCCGACGGTGCGGAACGCAGGCGTGAGTTTCACGCGCTGACCTGGGGCTTGATACCGTCGTGGGCCCGGGATCCCAAAATGGGGGCCCGCATGATAAACGCGCGTGCCGAGACGGTGCATGAGAAACCATCCTTTCGAGCGGCATTTCGGCAGCGGCGATGTTTGATTCTCACCGACGGATTCTACGAGTGGAAACGCCTCGAGCGCGGAAAGCAGCCGCACTTCATCGGCATGCAAGACGGTCGTCCGTTTGCGCTGGCCGGCTTGTGGGAGCATTGGGAGCGCCCGGACGCGCCGCCCGTCGATTCATGTACCATCATCACCACCGAACCGAACGAACTGCTGGCCCCGATCCACGATCGCATGCCGGTTATTCTTCATGAATCGGTGTATGACGAGTGGATGGATCCCACACTTCGCGACGTGAAGCGTTTGGGCGAGTTGTTACGGCCGTTTCCACCGACCCGGATGAGGGCCTACCCAATCAGCAAGTTCGTGAATAACCCGTCCAGCGATGGCCCGGAGTGCGTCGAACCGCTGGTCTAGTGCATCGCCACGCGGAAGTCCGCGGGCGGCACGATCCGACTACGGATCGAGTCGGCTGAACTGCTGTCCGCTTTCTTGATCAAACAGGTCGGAGGCATCCAGTTCATTCAGCGCCCGGCGTGCCCAGCGGCAATCCGCATCGATTTGCAGGGCGCGTGAATAGTGGCTTCGAGCACGAGAAATCTCCTGCAGTCGATGGAACACATCGCCCAACAAACAGTGTACCAGCACGTCGGTGGGGTTGAGCTGGAGGGCCAGTTCGTATGATCGGCGGGCGTCATTCAGTCGGTTCTCTCGGGAGGAGACGTAACCTCGAATGAGATGGGTCTGCGGATGATCCGGGGCTAGATCCGCCACTCGATCCGCGCAGCGCCGAGCCGTGGGCAGCTCGCCGGTGAGAATGGCGCTCTTGGCTAGCAGCAACCACGCCTGGGCGTCATCCGGATGGCTCTTCAGGTGCGCTTGCACCACCTGTTCGGCTTTGCTCGCGTCGCCGGTCTGAAGGTAACTGTTCGCCAGCGTCCGAACGATGGCCCCCCCGGCCGATCCGCCCTGCGAATCGACCAGTGGTTTGAGCACGGCGATGGCTTCGGCGTGGCGCCCCAGTCGGTGCAGGAGAAGACCGTACTGCTCGGACAGCGGGTCGTCGTCTCCGATAATGTCCAGGGCGATTCGGAAACTCGCGGCCGCCTCTGCATCACGACCCAGCAGCAGGCCAATCCGGCCCAGCAACGTCTCCAGCGTGCCGTCTCGGTCGAAGTCGTGAATGCGCTCGGCCACCAACTCGTAACCCTCTTCCGCCCGCTCCAAGGTAACCAGACACTCCGCTCGAGCGATCAGGAACTCCACCTGTGTCGGGTCCAGCTCGCCGGCCCGTTCGAAGTGCACCAGGGCCCGCTCGGACTGTTGACATCGCTCTTCAATCGTGCCGTAGGTGTAGGCCACCTCCGCACTCATCGGCGCGACCCGAGTGGCCATCTCGATCGTTCGGCGGGCCCGGGACAACTGACCGTGCTCCTGACAGGCCCGGGCCAACAACACGTAATAGTCCACCGCATCCGGATCAAGAGCGATCGCTTCTTCGACGGTATCAATGGCTTCGGGCGTCAGGCCACCCGCGTATTGCTGAGTGGCCAACTGATAGCGCACGCTGGCCCGGACCCGGCGCCAGGCTGCTTCGCTCTCCTGACGCTGCTGAACGCTTGTTCGCTGCGAACAACCGCACCAGACCCCCATAGACAGGAGGATCACGCTGAACCATCGCAACAATCCGATCCGTTCCCAGGGCGTCTTTGGAACTCCGTTCGGAATCGCGGAGTTCCTGACGCGCCTCGCAGCACGACCGTTCGATTCGTTTCGTTGACCGGGTGCGATCAGCATGGGTCTGGTAAGCACTCCTCTCACTTTCGATTCTCGGTAAACCCCTGCGGTCCTTGTAGGGGCATCGCCGAAGTCCCGGCGGGCGACGTCCGCAACGGCTGGAGCACTCGGCCCTCCAGCCGCTCCTTGGTGATCAGATCATGGATGAACTGTCTCGTGGCGGTCCCATCGTCCTCCCATTCTCGGATCCCGAGAATCTGCTCCTTGAGATCCAGAGCGGGCAAGAAACGACCGTTGCTGTGCAACGTCATGTCGACTTCCCAAAGAGCCTTGTCCAGGTCGTTCTCCGCCATCCGCTCCAGCGCCTTGCGGTAGTGTGCCTGGGCCAGGCGCTCCCGCCCGTGCCACATGACGCCGCGCCGCGCTCCCAGGCGGATGCGCTCCACAGACCGGAGTTGATCGGCCCCGCTACGAGCGTATCCATCGGCATCTTTGATGATATGTACCGTCAGCAGAATGATGACTTCCTCGCGTGCGCTGGAGTCTTCAGTGGAACGGAACCACGTTCCCAGAAAGGGGATCTCGCCGAGGAACGGTACTTGCGTATGTTTGGTGCTGGTCGCATCGCGGAACAGTCCGCCGATCAGAATAGTCTGGCCGTCACGGAGGAGCACGTTGGTCGTGACTTCCGTCGTTTCCTTGAACGGTTGGTCGCCGACCACGCCTCCCACGCTGTCTTCCGGGTGTAACTCCATCCGAATCCAGCCGTCATCGGAAATGAAAGGGCGAAACAGAAGGCGGGTACCGGTCTTGACCAGGGCCGTAGTTTGGATGGACGCGGTCTCGGTGACGGTGATGACCGGGTAGCCGTCCTCACGCCCTACGATGACTTCGCCTCTCTGTTTATTGAGGGCCAGAACCTTTGGGTTGGCGATAACCGTGGTATCGGCCACAGACTCCAGGGCCCGGAGAAAGACGGCTACGTGGCCCTTGATGACGCCCAAAGTAAGACCACCCGACGGAAATCCGCCGGTCAGATTGGTGGTCCCTGCCGCGTTGAAGAGCTCGAATCTCTCGGCGGGCAGTGATCCTAGGACCAAGTCCGAGATGGCGTTGGAGGTGGCTCCCAAACCGGCCAGATCCACGCCGCCGGTGAGGGCAAAATCGATGCCCAGGGCGTTCTCCTCAGTAAGCTGCACCCGCAGAATGGTGGCCTCGATCAGCACTTGTTTGGGGCGAACGTCAAGTGTGGCTACGACTTTTGCAATGTCCTCCAAGCGATCGGGGCGATCGTAGACTACGACAAAATCGCTGGTGGCCAACAGATTTCCACCCGCCTCCTCCGGATTGGTGGCGATCCCGAGCTGGGCCGGCGGGGAGACCGAAATCGCCCCGATCTCGCTCAAGAGAGGAATGATGGCCGGCTGCACATCCGCAGCGGTAATGTAATTGAGTGTAAACACCCGGCTCTGCGGCGGATTCTCCGCGTCGGCGAACTTGCTCAGCTCTTCATTGGTATGGACAAAGATGAAGTTGCCGTCGACCCGATAGCCCGCCTGATTGCTCGCCAGGATGGAGTCCAGGGCTTGCTCGAAGGTAACATCATACAGGTGGGCCCTGACGGTTCCCTGAACCGCTGGCGAGGTGATGATGTTGCGTCGGCTCTGCAGGGAGAGCATTTCGAGAAAAGTGGCCAGCTCCCAATTATCGATGTGAAGTTCCTTGATGAACCCGTCGGACACTTCGATCCGAGGTTGGGCGAACCGTATGGTGGGCTGACCTTGACCGGTGTCCGCGGATCCAGGATCCGCACTCGGATCCTCCACACCGGGATCGGCACCATTCGGCGCGGGTTCCTCCGGCCCACCACGGTGAGGCGGCCCGTCCGGCTGAACGACCGCTAGTTGCACATCCGAGTCCCCACGTCCCGTCTCGAAGGGATCATCGGCGGCGCTCGGAGCCACACAGGCCACGATAGCCATCGCCCAACAAGCACTGAACGCGAAGATGCGCGACGATGAAATATCACTCAAGGCCACTACGTTCACTCCTGCCGGTACGAGCTGTTGTCGCACAGTCCCAGATCTGCCGAGACCCGATGAGGGCGCACCGGTCACACAGCTACTGAGACCGACGACCGCCCAGCGATCGATCGGGCAAAGCGCTGCCGGCTTTGCTCGTGCCGTCGGCATCGACTAATCGGACCTGAATCGTCCCCGATCCGAGAATGTCGGCGATCTGAGTCAGCAATTCGTTGGTCCGTTGGGCGGCGCTGAGGATCTGCTTTCGCTGCATCCCGCTATCGGGAATCTGTGCCTGCGCCCGGGGCAGCACCCCGCCGCCGGGGATCAGCCACACGCGAATGCACGTCGCCGCAATCAGGGCCGGTAGGAGCCACTCACGGACCCATGATCGTCTATCTGTATTCGATGCTTTCATGGCTACCTCCACGCTCAACGGTTAAGAACAGGGCGAACCCGGATTCGTGGGGCCGATAATCCCGCCGTTTGCATCGGCGGTCTCGGAATGTGAGTTGAGCAACACCGCACGGCTCATGGACGCACCGGCAGGCGCAATTTGTGCCCAGGCGGTCCCGTGCCAGTGATGAACCACGGAGTGACGATCTCAGGACTGGGAACGCAGGGAGGCAACGAACAAGGATGACTCCACGCCCTCAGCTTCTCGTCGAGGCCATTTTCTCACGGCCCAGCAGGCGTCGAATCTTCGCCTGCAAGACCACCGGGTCGTACGGTTTGACCATGTAGTCCCGGGCACCGGCGGCCATTGCACGATTGGCATCCTCAACCTCAGATCGGGCAGTCAGCATGAGAACGGGAATGCTCCCCAACGTCTCGGACTGCGTCAGGCGACCGCAAACCGTTAGCCCGTCCTCGCCGGGCAGGGTGACGTCGAGAATGATCAGATCAGGGTGGTGCTCTTCGGCCCGCAAAACCCCGTCCTCGCCGCTGGTGGCGGTGATCACTTGAAACCCCAAGAGTCGCAGTCGAAGACTGATCAGATCGAGGAGCTTCTGCTCATCATCGATCAGCAGAATGGTGGGTTGCGGATTCGTCGCTTTCATTGGCTTCATGGCCCGCCTCTAGCGGAATGCGCCGAGCTGATCCTCTGCCCGGGCAATGATGGGGGCCGCCTCTTGGCCATCCTCCGGATAGATGGCCACACCGAACGTCATGCAGGATTCACCGCACGTCGCCCATCCACTATGCACACGTTCAACCATGGATTGCAGAATGCGGTCGATCATCTCGTACGCCGCCGCTCGTGTGCTTCCCCGAATCAACAGCAAGAGTTGCCCATCGACGGCCAGAACCGTATCTGTGGATCGCAAACTCTGAATCGCGACTTGCTGAGCGGCGAACAGCAGATCCGAGGGGAGCGTCTCGGGCGACCCACCGTAGGCTCCGTCAAAACGCAGTAGCACGACGGCCAACGGCACTCGGAGCGGATGCACCCCCTCGATGGCTCGCTGCGTGGCCCGTACCATCCATGACCGGGCGCCGGTCTGCGATAAGGGGAACCGGAACACAAAACACGATCCCTTCCCCTCTTCGCTGCGAACCTCCAACGTGCCTCCGTGAGCGGTGGCTACGTCACGGGCGATCGCCAAACCCATCCCCATACCCCCGCTGCCTGCAGAACGACCCGCTCGGTCGATGGAGGCCCCGCGCTCACATGTCTGAAACACGCGCTCTCGGTCGGCCAGGGCGATTCCCGACCCGTTGTCCTCCAACTCGATGACCACTGCTTCCTCGGTGACGTTGCAGTTCGGGCCAGCCTCGGTGGCGCCGCCGCCGGCAACGGCCCCGACCGCGACGGGCGCGTTCTCTGTAAACGCTCGAATCCGGATCTCTCCGCCGGCGGGCGTGTGTTGCAGGGCGTTATTCAGCACGTTGCGCACGGCCTGCACCAGCAGTTCGTGATCCCCGGTCAAACACGGGGAAGGATCCTCAATCTCGACGTGTAGGGCGATCCCTTGTTTGGCGGCGACGGGGCGGGCACACATCGTTAGCTGCTCCACGACGCTGCGAACGTCGACCGGGCAGGCCTTCATCCGCGTGACACCGGCCTGGGTAGCCCAAAGAGCGGTGAGCTCGACCATCGCCCGAACCATTCCATCCACATCCTGAACCGCGGAATGTAGAAGGCGGTTCTGCTGGGAATTGATGGTCCCGACCATCCCCTCTTGAATGATGACCAACGCCTCCCGCGCCGACGTCAGCATGTTGCGAATCTCGTGAACGATCGCCTTGAGGCGGGTCACCCGATCGGCCAGGAGGCCGCCGTCCGGAACGTCCGGCCTGGCTGGACGCAGGATCGCCACCCGACACGACGGCGATTCCGTCGCAAACTGAGGGAAAAACAGCTCGACATCGTTCAGTTCGCCGCTTGGAACGCGAACCTGGGATACAATCTTGGGCTCCTCCCGCTCGGCAGAGGGCCATTGCAACGCCATCAGGTCCAGCTTCTTGCCGCCCAGCGTGATCGGCAGTTGGGGACGGCCACCCGTCGTGTTCGGCCAAAGGGATTGTGCCTGACGATTGAGAAACAGTTCGCCCTGCCCATCATCCATCACAATCGGCAGGGGAACACGGGCGAGGGTTTCAACCAGAAGCTCTCGGGAAAGACTGCAACCTGCGCCGGGGCTGGGCAGGAGTTCTTGAGTCGTGGTCGTGTTGAAACTCACCGGTCTGGACAATCCGACAGTTCGTATTCTCACCGCGCGCACGGCCCGCTAACCTGCCGCGATGACGCGTCATCACCTAGTCAGTATCGTCAGATCGTCTCGGCCATTGGGGACATTGGTCGAACCAGGATGTGTCGGGCAGTCGTAGCACGGCCACGAAGCGCTGGAGGGTCTTGCTTCGATACTTATCGGTAGTCGTCACGCGGGCTTGGTACCGATAACGCAGACCGGCCAACCTGGGTCGAGCTCGCGCGCCCGGTTCAACGGACTGATCAGGCCCTGGTGTAGTGACTCACAAGTACCGTTGTTGTGGTTAACCGAGCCGTCCGCCGACGGCGGATCAGGGAGCGGTTCCTGGGCTCCCCTCCCTCACGGTCGGGGCTCGGATAAGATGCCCTCAGCATGAGTTACTACCCCGGCTCCATCAGTCGCAGGGGCCGAAGCGAGCGAGGACGAACCCGGAATCGAGGGGATCAACGAGGCCGTCGCCGTTTTGATCGGCCGCGTCGCAACTCGGATCGCCCGTGCCCACCGGGCAGCCAAACCGAGCCAGCACGAATCCCGAATCAAGCGGATCCACCACGCCGTCGCCGTTGGCATCGCCTTCGCAGTCGCCCGGGTCGGCCGTCACGGTGAATGACTTGCTTTCTCCGATCCCGGTGTTGTCCGCGAAATCGGTGGCCATCACGAAATACTCGATCGTACCGCCACCGGGCTGGCCCGGAATCTCGCCTCGATAAACTTGCCCGCCGCTCCACCTCATCGGTACGTCCTCGACCGGTCCGGCATCCACGGAATAGGAAAGGATGATACCCTTGTCGAAGAAGTTGCGATCCGAAGTCATCTGGTCGGCGACGGCGGCTCGTACGACGTAGGGGCCTGCGGCGTCGTCGGTGTCGGGCAGTTGTTCCATCCGAACAATAGTGGGCGCAATGGTGTCGGCCGGGCCGGTAGTGTTGATGTAGATCCGATTGTCGAAGTTCCCCGATTCGCCTTGGGCGGTGACGATGTCCAGATCGCCGTCCCCGTCCAGGTCGCCCACGCCGATATCAAGCGTCGCGTCGCTAATGCTGGTAATGATGCCCGACACCTGGGTGAAGTTTCCATGGCCGTCGTTGTTGTAGACGGCTTCGCTGGTGCTGAACAAACGGGCGATGATCAGGTCGAGGTCGCCATCATTGTCGTAGTCGAAGAACTTGCTGTCGTTGTCGTCGATGGTGAGGTTGGGCGAGATTTGCGAGCTGCCATCCGTGTAGGTTCCGTCACCGTTGTTGAGCAGCAACAGTTCGTGTAACGAAGGCCCGGCGTTGGCCCCGAGGAGATCGAGATCACCATCGCCGTCAACGTCGCCGAAATCGTACGAGTAGCAATCGCTATCGCTGGGCACGCCGCTGGAGATATCGGTGAAGACGCCTGTCCCATCGTTGCGGTAAAGCTTGCTGGCATTGTTGGACGTGCTGGCGGTACGGATGTCCAGGTCCAGATCGCCATCGATGTCGCCGAAGATCGCATCCATCGGTTCGCAGACATTGCCCAACGGGTGGCGCGACTCGGTTTCATCGGTGAAGAAGCCCGCGCCGTCGTTGACGTAGATTTGATTCTGACCGCAGCCGAACCGGTTGCTACCGCCCTTGGTGAAGTAGAGATCGAGATCCCCGTCGTTGTCGATGTCGCCGAACGCCACGCGCGTGCTGGACAGTTCGATCCCGGGTAGCCGATCGGCCGATTCATTGGTGAAGAACCCCGCTCCGTCATTGATCAGCAGTGCCGGCAGCTGCTGGAAGTCGTTGGCCAGGACCATGTCCAGATCGCCGTCGCCGTCTACGTCGCCAAACTCGACACCTCGGAAGTTCCCCCCGATTCCGCCGAGGCGCGTGGTGGATTCGTCGGTGAAGACGCCCGTTCCGTCGTTGATGTAAAGGCGAACCCGCTCCGGCGTTCCTTGCGAAGAGAAGTTGCCCCCGTTGGCGAATACGATGTCCAGATCGCCGTCTCCATCGACGTCGGCGATGGAGAGCTGGTTGGTGTAGTCATCCGGATCCGGTTGCGGAAACCGAGAGGCCGATTGTTCCTCAAACTGGAGCCCCCCTCCAAAGGCCGTCACCCCGATGCCCAGACTTGCGACGGTCACCACCAGATATGGAAATACGCGCGACAATAGCAGACTACACCCGATCATGGATACTCCCTTCCGCACCCCGCAGACACCATTCGACACCGCGCGGCGAGCCCGCGCATCCCGGCCGACCAAGGCGATTGCACCGGACGGCCCTTCCGGCGGGCAAACACCGCTCAGATCTCCAGGCTAGCGATCTCGTGGTCGAGTTTCAAGGCCCGAACGGTGGCGCGGCGGATCCGTTGAGCTTGAACTTGGACTCCCGTTGGGGCTGCAATCCCGTTGGCGACCTAGCCAAGACCGGTAGCCCGATCTCTCTCGCTCTACCGGAGGCTCGATGACCGAACCGCATAGCTGTTGCTGGGGAAAATTTCCAGGCAATACCGGTCGCGGGATCATCCGCGTGGAATGAGTTGAACGGAGACCCCTGCGTGACCCAAGATCAAACCGAACGTCGACTTCGCCTGCCGGCGAGCGCGGCGCCGGCTAGCACGAGCAACAGCGAAGTCGGTTCCGGCGTGGGTATCTGAACCGTCCGATAGCCGAACTCGGGGTCGCCCGGGATGTTGAAGGTGTATTCAAACGTGACCGTCTCGCGCCGGCCTTAGCGCCAGCAATCCACCGACCAGCAGCATAATCAGCGTAGTGGGCTCGGGCGTCGGCGTCTCCTTGAAGCTGAACACCGTAAACGGGTCTTGGTCAGTGCCGGCCCCAAGCATCAAGTCGATATACAGTTCGCCGTCAAACGCACCGTCCCCTGGGAACCATTGGGTTCCGTCCTCCACCAAAGCATCGGGATTACCGAGGCCAAAGCCGTCCACCCAGAAGCTCATGGCATCGTCGGAGAACATCTGATTGTCGAAGGGCGACGTAGAGAATCCGTCGCCGCCGGCGGACCCATTGGTGGCCTCTACATCGAAGACCGCATCATCGCCATCGAGCAACTCGAAGTGGAAATCGGTCCAATCGAATCCCGTACTGTTGGTGATGATCTCGTCGTTGATGGCGATCGTCGTCACCGCGTCGGCGTCGATCTGCGCAAAGGTAATGGGGATCGTCGGAAACAATCCGTCAGGCCCGGGCCCCTGAGTGAATTCGGCCGACTTCTGAATAAAGAGCGTGTCGCCGATAATGGCATCAACGACGATGTCCACGAAATTGTCGAGCGACGAATCCCAGCTCACTTGCCACCCCGAGGTGCCGAGCACAATCGTCTCACCGCGCGCCGACGGCACGAAAGTTACCATGCCGATGATGATTCCACTTACCAGAAGCTGTCTGCACCTGCCGTCCGCCGCTTTGGAGTGCGCTCTCCGTTGGATCATGATTCCCCTCTTTCGTGTCGAGCGTATCGTGGCAAAGGATCCTCCACCCCAAACGGCGACCTGCAACTGCACCGCTTGGCCCTACACACTAATGCTGGCACGAAGTCAGGATTGCGGACTTGGCCGTTCGATTCGAGCGCCGAAACATGGCGATCGCACCGCCCCACGCACTTGCTTCGTCCCCCCTCTCACTCCCCTGACATCTTGAGAATACCAGGACTGAGTTGGCTCCGTCAACAGCGTTTCTCCCCAAAATCAAGAAATCCTCATTATTCTCGGTCGTCTTCGCACCCATGGCGCTTGTGCCGATTGCGGCCCGTGGAGCCAGTAAACCAGCACGCCGCCCCAGAAGTTGCCCCATCGAAGAGACAGAGGACAATCTTTAGATGCGCGGTGGGCCCCCATCTAAGGCTCTCGATGCGGCAGAGTGCCTGTCCCGGAGTGGGCGCACCGAATTCGGTACGTCTTGCTAGCACGCGGCTGGAAGCCCATAGTCCGGTACGCTAAGAGCCGTTGCTCAACGAACTCGTCCGGCGATCCCCCTGCAATCGTCGGAGCCAGGTCGCGCGCGGGCCGGCTCTCTTGAGTTCGCGGCCAGTGAACTAACCCGAGGCGAGGAACCGGATAGTCGATCATGCCCCGAGCAACCCCAACCGGCCTGCGAGCTCTGGGACGTCGTGACCTGCCGGCCAGCATTACAGTCGGAAGCGATCAGTACGAACTGGTCGAGGTGTTCAAACACGATTTCTTCGCCGCCACCGCACGTTACTCGGGACCGGCAGGCCACGTGGTGCTCAAGATCGGCCGTCAAGCCGACATCCTGGGTCTACCGGCCGAGTGGATAGGTCGGGCCCTAACCCGTCACGAGGCCCGGGTATGTCAACATCTGGCCGGCCTACCCGGGATTCCCAGGTTGATCGGTCTCTGGGGATGCACCGGGCTGGTGCATTCCTATGTTGCGGGTGGCCCGCTTCGACGGGGAGCCACTGTTCCCGACAACTTCTTCGATCTACTGAAGCGCCTGATCCTGGACATCCACACCCGCGACGCCGCCTACGTCGATCTGGAGAAACCCGAGAACGTGTTGCTGGGCGACGATGGCCGCCCCCATCTGATCGACTTCCAAATCTCGTACCATCTGCCGCGGAAATGGGGTGGGCACACGCGGGTGGCCCGGTGGTTCTGCCGTTGTCTTCAACGGAGCGACCTCTACCACGTCGGCAAGCTTCACCGTCGCATCCGACCCGACCAGCTATCCGCCGAGCAAAGGGATTCTACCTATGCGGTTCCCTGGACCATCCGGGCCCATCGCTTCCTCTTTCGCCCGGTGACGTTGCTCCGCCGCCGAGTCCTCGCTCGGATCGATCCACGCAAGGGCACCGGCGAGAGAGGCCGAGTCGATCGCACCGTGTCCTCCGCCCCGGATTAACCAGACGCCAGTTCTCTAACTACGTGACCCTACCGACTTTGCCTGAATCGCTCTGGCGCCTACTTGAGCAGCGAGCTACTTCGATTCGACGTTGCAGTAGAAGGGGGTGGACTCCAAACGAGATAAAGGGCATTCTCGTAAGTGCTTGCCACATAACGAGTTACGCACCTCCAGCATTTTGTTTTCCGAGGCGCCTAGAAAACAACGACTGAAGCGATTCGCTTTCGGGGCGCTGGTACCGCCGGT